>DAOSPG010000009.1:7928-21044 GCA_035374605.1 bacterium | reverse complement strand
TTAATTGTCAGAGCGATAGCAGATGCTGTGGAAGAAGGATATAAAGAATTTGGAAAATCTGAAAAAGAGAAAAGAGAAAAGAAAGAGATTGAAGAAAAAGAATCTTCTTTTGAAAAGGACAAGGGGATTGTTTCCGAGGAGATTGTAATTGATGTTGAGGAAAAATTAGTAAACGAGGCTGTAAAAGAGGAAAATGAAATTGCCATTAAGGAATCTTCTGCGGATAACAATGAAGATAAAGAAAAAGACTGATCTGTTGCGGGCTGAGCCTGCGAAGGGATCAGCCCTCCCAAATATATGTCTATAAACATGGAGAAAATAAAAAAATTAAGAGATGAAACCGGAGCCGGTTTGTTGGAAATTAGAAATATATTGGAAGAAGTGGAAGGGGATTTTGAGAAAGCAAAGGAGAAGTTAATGAAAAATGTTGCTTCTAAGGCAGCTAAAAAGTCCGATAGAATTGTTGAAGACGGGTTGGTTTATTCCTACGTACACAATAGCGGTAAAGTTGGAAGTCTAGTTCTTGTAGGTTGCGAAACTGACTTTGTAGCGAAAACAGATGATTTCCAGAAACTTTGCAAAGAAATAGCAATGCAGATTTGTACCGAGAATTATGAAAGTGTTGAGGATCTTCTGAATGCTGAATATGTTAGGGATCCTTCGAAGAAAGTTGTTGATTTGGTGAATGAGGTTACCGCGAAAGTAGGCGAAAAGATAGAAATTAGAAAATTTGTAAAGTTTGCTGTTGGAGAATAGGTCCTCTTTTGATATTATTTTTGTTATGAATACCTCTGAATTAAGGAATAAGCTTGGTAAATCCATAGATTTTCTTGTGTCGGAGTTAAATCAGGTGAGAACAGGAAGAGTCTCTCCTGCTTTAATTTCTGATATTTCTGTCGAAGCGTACCCCGGATCTTTTTTAACCATTAAGGAAATTTCTTCCATAGCTGTTGCTGATTCGCATACTCTTGTAGTTACACCCTGGGATAAAAGTGTTTTGGATTCCATGATAAATGGCTTGAGAAATAGTGGTCTTGGTGTCGGTGTCGTAAAAGAAGCTGATAGGGTTAGGGTTAGTGTTCCTGAGTTAACCGAGGAGAGAAGAATTGAACTTGCTAAAGAAATATCGGAAAAGGTAGAGAATTGTAAAAATTCTATTAGAAGTATCAGACAGGATGTTATGAAGGAAATTGATAAAAGTTTTTTAGATAAATCTATTTCTGAAGATGAAAAGTTTAAAGAGAAAGAGAATATTGAGGAGATAATTAAGGAATTTATTGAGCAGGCAGATAAAATTGGGGAAGAGAAAAAGAAGGAGATAATGACAGTTTAAATATCCGTTATGAATTTTTTAACAATAGTAATAGTTTTAATAGTGATATCCATTCTCGTTGTTGTTCATGAGTTCGGGCATTATTGTGCTGCAAGGAGAAATGGTGTGAGAGTAGAGGAATTTGGTATTGGTTACCCCCCGAGAATTTTTGGGAAAAAAATCGGGGAAACATTGTATTCTATAAATTTGATTCCTTTTGGCGGTTTTGTAAAAATAACCGGAGAAGATGAGATTGAAAAAGAAGAGGGCGAAAAGAAAGAATTTGATCCGAATAGTTTTGCTACTAAAACCCCATGGCAAAAATCAAAAATACTGATAGCAGGTGTTTTTATGAACTTGTTATTAAGTTTTCTTCTGTATTATATATTTTTCTTTTTTACAGGTTTTAAGAGTTTTTATACCCCGATGATATTTGATCATACATTTAAGTTTGGTAAAGAGATCAGTTATGGTACTGTGGTTTTTGATGTGGAAAGCGGATCTCCGGCAGATAAAGCCGGTATAAAGCCGGGGGAAGCTATCTTAAAAATCGGTGAAAATGATATAGAGAATGTTTACGATCTGAGAGAAAGTTTGAATGGGAAAGCTGGAGAGGAAGTTAAAGTGGAAACAGTTAGTATTAGTGAATTGTCGGATGGGGAAAAAAAAGAGTACGTTTTGGTGCCTGATTCCCATATCCCGGAAAATCCTGATGAGGGAAACGCGATCATCGGTGTCTATTTAGGAGAAGCAAAAGCTATATTGTATGAAAAACCTTTGGAAAAGATATTTTCAGGTCCCATGCACACATACAATATAATGTCTTATTCCATTTCCTCTCTCGGAAAAATAATTGGGGTATCTTTTAGAACAAGGGATATCGAACCTGTAGCTAGTAGTATGACGGGCCCTGTTGGTTTAGTGAATATTTTGGGTATGATTATTCAGGAAGGTGGTGCAGAAAGAGTTCTTATTTTGATAAATACTATTGCTACTATTTCAGCGGGTTTCGCCTTTACAAATATTCTTCCAATCCCGGCTTTAGATGGAGGTAGAGTAGTTTTTAGAATATACGAGGGTATTACTAAAAGAAAAGTTAGCCCCGATTTTGAGTCTAGAGTTCATAATCTTGGGATGATGTTCCTACTTTTGCTTATAACTTTAATAACCTTTAAAGACATAAGAAGTTGGTAGACTACTTTTTGTTGTTTTTTAAGTATTAAAATATTAATGAGTTTTTTCCCACTGTATTAACGTATGTTTTATGTTACAATTTTTGCAATTTTTTATACATTGGGTATATACTGAGGACGCGTGATAGATTTGAAAATTTAATACAGTAAGTGTAGAACCTGACTTTGTTTTACAGTCTTGCTAATATTATCAGTAGCTGTAGTAATTCGATAATTTTAGTATGACAAATTATGTAGAAAAAATAAGATCTTTCGTATTTTTTGTTTATTTGATTAAAGATTAAATAGTTTGGAGGTGTTTTTAACGTCCCGTGGGATAGGGACCATCACATTGTCTTGTTATCTGATAAAAACAGATAAAGACAATAAGCGAAATATTATGACAAAAATTAAAGTTAGACATGGAGAAAGTTTGGATCAAGCTCTTAGAAGGTTTAATAAGGAGGTTTTAAAATCGGGAATAATTCAGGAGATGAAAGATAGGGAGCATTATTCTAAACCTAGTGAAATAAAAAGGCAGAAAAATAAAGAACTTAAGAGAAAATTTTATCTTGAGAGGAATAAATATTGATAATAGACGAGTTAAGATCCAAATTATTTGAATTTCAAAAAGCCAACGATGTTTTGAGAGTTGGTGTGTTGAGGTTTTATCTTTCTCAAGTAAAAAATAAAGAGATTGAGCTCAGACTTTCCCATAGGGATATTACTGATGAGGATGCTTTTAAAGTCCTTAAAAAAGAAATAAAGAACAGGAAGGAAAATATTGAACTTTACGAGAAAATCGGGAGAAGGGACCTTTTAGATAAAGAAAAAGCTGAACTTGATGTTTATCTGGAATTTGCAAAACTCTTTCCTTTTGAATTGGAGAGCTCCTATCAGGCAAACAATCAAAAATTAAAAGAAAGTAATTAACTGCCAATGCGTGGAATTTTTCTAATCCTATTTTTAATCTTATTTTGACGGTATAATTAAATCTATATGAGTGTCGGAAATACTTTAGAGAAAAATACTTTCATTTCCGTTTTTTTCACAGATGATAAGGAAATGAGAAAAATGAACAAAAAATATATGGGGAGAGATTATCCTACAGATGTTTTATCTTTTGAAATTAAAGAAAAACAGGAAGATGGATCTTTTTACCTTGGGGATATTGTTGTAAATAAAGATCAGGCTAAAAGACAGGCAGGAAAATATGGAAATGATTTTGAAGAGGAAATATCAGAACTAGTTGCTCATGGTGTTTTGCATTTATTGGGGGTTCATCATTCTGAGGATGGGGATAAATTATGAAACTGATTGTTGGTCTTGGAAACCCTGGTGAAAAATATCAAAAATCTAGACATAACGTCGGTTTTATTTTGTTAGATAAATTTGCCGCTGATAATAATTTGAATTGGAGAAAAGTAGAAAGATTTAATTCAGAAGTTGCAGATTATAGCAATGGGCTTTTGATTAAACCCCAAACTTTTATGAACAATTCCGGAGATGCTGTTTCTAAACTTGTTAATTTCTATAAAATATCCCTTAATGACCTAATCATTATTCATGATGATGTTGATCTTCCATTAGGTGCTATAAAAAAGCAGAAAGGAAAAAATTCAGCGGGACACCATGGAGTAGAGAATATAATTGAAGAACTTGGAACAAAGGACTTTTGGAGGATTAGAGTTGGAATTGGAAAACCGGAAGATAAAAATATTCCGATTGACGAGTGGGTTTTACAAAATTTTGGAGAAAACGAACTTGATATTGTAACGAAGTTGGATTTGTTATCTTTATCAGCATCAGAATAAAAATATAGCAAAAAATTAGTTATTAATTTTAATTTTTTCATTGTTGAGTCATAAATATACAACGTAGATTAGTGGGTTTATACGCCTTGTAAATCTATACTGAAATGCGGAGGCAGTTATGTACTATACGAAGTATCGCCCGCAAAAATTCAGCGAAATGAGTAAAACCAGTGACGTTGCAGGTATCCTTGCAAAGCAGGTTCAGACAGGAAAAACTGCGCACGCTTATCTTATGGTGGGTCCGAGAGGAACAGGAAAAACCACTACCGCCAGGATATTAGCAAAAGCTCTTAATTGCGAAAAACTTAAAGCAAATGGAGATCCCTGTGATAAATGTTCAAATTGTCTTTCCATAAAAGAAGGTTCTTTTATAGATTTAATCGAGATCGACGCCGCTAGCAATAGAGGAATAGACGATATCAGGGAATTAAAGGATAAAATAAAACTGGCTCCGACAATGGGAAAGACGAAAGTTTATATCATAGATGAAGTTCATATGCTCACACCCGAAGCTTTCAATGCGCTTTTAAAAACTTTAGAAGAACCCCCTAAAAAAACTGTTTTCATCCTCTGTACGACAGAAGATCATAAAGTCCCCTCTACCATAAAATCGCGTTGTCAGATTCTAAGGTTTAAGAGACCAACAGTAGAGCAAATTGTTTCGGTTCTTAAAGAAGTGGCAAAAGGTGAAGAAATAAAAATATCGGACGATGATTTGGTTAAGATAGCAGAAGCTTCTATGGGTGATTATAGAGGTGCGTGTGTTCTTCTTGAACAGGTTCATGAAGGTGATGTGGATGTAAATACCCTCTTAAGTTTAAGTTCCAAGAAAAAGTATGTTGAATGTGTCAATTTTTTATTGGATTCAGATGTTTCAGGTGCGTTGAATATAGTTTCCGAGGTTTACAATGAGGGGATTGACTTATATGTTTGGGTAGGGGAGTTTTTGAAATATTTAAGATCAATGCTTTTTATTAAATCTGGAGTTTCCGATATTGTAACTGATGCTACTGTTGAAATTTCAGACAAGATAAAAGAACAGGCAAAAAAAGCGGATATAAAATGGTTGACTGATTGTATTTCTATCTTATTAGATGCTCATAAAAATATAAAAAACTCTTTTATTCCTCAGTTGCCTGTGGAAATAGCCGTGATTAGAATATGTTCAAAAGGTTTTGAGAAAGATTATAAAAAAAATGATTGCTGCGAAAATGAAAGCAACCTTTCTAATAAAACAGATTCCACAATTAAAGTTGAAAAGATTAGTATTCCTTCAAAATTAAAGGCAGAAAGCAAAGAAGAAAAGTCCTCTTCTATTTCTTTTGCAAAAATAGAGAAGAATTGGGGTAAGTTTATTAAAGATAGTAAAGAATTAAACCATTCATTAAATGCTTTGTTGAACTTGTGTAAGCCTATTAGATTAGAAGGAAAATCCATAATAGTAGAGGTTTTTTATCCTTTTCATAAGGAAAGATTGGAAAGTGCAAGTACCAGGAAATTGATTGCAGGTTTAAGCAAGGAAGTTTTTGGTGTGGATTTAAATTTTAAGTGTGTTTTAAGCAAAGAAAAACCTAAAAAGTTTTCAAAAGATGAATCCGATAAATTAACTGATCTTAATGTTATAAACCCAAAGAATGTGAATGAAAAATCTATTTTAGATGTTTTTGATGGTGGCCTTCCTATGAAGGGTTAATATTTGTATATTTAGATATGAAATTACCAAAGCCGATATCCAACTTAATAGACTATTTTGAAAGGCTTCCTGGCATAGGTCCTAAAACTGCTCAGAGGCTTACGTTTTCTCTTCTAAATTTTCCTCAAGAAGAACTAGAGAAGTTCTCCGGTTATCTAACGGATCTAAAAAAAGAAACTAAATTATGTTCAATATGTAAAAATGTTACAGAGTATGATATTTGTTCAGTTTGTGATGATCCTATGCGCGATAAAAAGATAATAGCTGTTGTAGCCAGTCCACTAGATGCTTTTGCTTTAGAAAAAACTAATTTTAAAGGTGTTTATCATGTATTGCACGGAATAATCGATCCATTGAATAATGTCGGTCCCGAAGACCTTTTTATAAGAGAATTAATTGAAAGGCTTAAAATTTTAGTTAGTGATATTTCTTTTGAAAATGTAGATAATTCAAGAATTATTGAGGTAATTTTGGCGACAAATACAAGTATGGAAGGGGAATCAACCGCAATGTACATATCAAAATTAATAAGAGAAAGTGGTTTTAGTGATAAAGATGTAAAAATAACAAGAATTGCCAGAGGGCTTCCTGTTGGCGGGGATATTGAATATGCCGACGATATTACATTGACCAGGGCGTTGGAAGGACGTTCTGAGCTTTAATATGGTAAAATTCTACCCGATATGAAGATATACAATTCTTTAACCAAACAAGTAGAAGATTTTAAGTCTATAGAGCCCGATGCCGTGAAAATGTATTGTTGTGGTCCTACGGTTTATAACTATCCCCAAATCGGAAACTGGAGGACATTCATCCTTGCAGATTTTCTCTACAGAACATTAAAAATGAACGGTTACAAAGTGGATTTCATAATGAACATGACCGATGTAGGTCATTTATATGAGTACGAAGGGAATCCGGAGGGTGGAGAAGATAAGATTGAGCAAAAATCTTCTGATGAAGGAAAATCCGCCAGGGAAATAGTTGATATGTATGCAAAGAGTTTTCTGCAAGAGTATCACGAGATGAATCTTATGGAACCGAGAAAGTTTACCAAAGCTACGGAGTACATAGATGAGCAGATTGATTTAATCCTTACATTGGAGGAAAAAGGTTTTACTTACGAAACTTCGGATGGAATATATTTTGACACTTCTAAATTTGCAAATTATGGGGAACTTTCTGGGCTTACGGTTGAAAATATAAAAGAAGGAGCCAGAGTAGATCCTAATCCGGAAAAGAAAAATCCTACAGATTTTGCCCTATGGAAATTTTCTCCAAGGGGAAAGAAAAGGCAGCAGGAATGGCAATCTCCCTGGGGAGTCGGTTTTCCGGGATGGCATCTGGAGTGTTCTTCAATGGTTTTATCGGAGCTGGGGGATACGATAGATATTCATGTGGGCGGGGAAGATTTAAAAATGATTCATCATCAAAATGAAATTGCTCAAAGCGAATGTGCAACCGGGAAGAAATTTGTAAATTATTGGGTACACGGAGCCTTTTTGACTGTGGACGGTGGAAGGATGAGTAAAAGTTTGGGTAATTTTTATACACTCTCGGATGTTAAACAGAGAGGTTTCAGTCCTTTGGATTTAAGGTATTTTTTTATGACTGCCCACTATAGAAGTCCTTTGAACTTTACTTGGGAAGCAATGCAGAATGCGCAAAATTCCTTAAAGAAAATATTTGATATAGTTTCTAATTATGAGTACGATCCTAGAGCCGAGGTATCAGAAAAATATGTGAAAAAGTTTTTAGAGAAGTTAAACGAAGATTTAAATATTCCGGAAGCTTTGGCTGTTTTTTGGGAGTTGGTGAAAAGTAATATATCGGAAACTTCTAAATTAAATACAATTTTAAAAATGGATGAATTTTTGGGTTTAAAACTTCAGGAGCATATAGGTGTAGAAATACCTAAAAACGTTGAAGATTTAGCAAGAATGAGAAGTGAGTATAGAAAAAATGGAATTTGGGATAAAGCTGATGTTTTGAGAAAACAAATAGAAAGTCTTGGATATACTATTGAAGATTTGCCCAATGAAAATTTTAAGATTAAAAAGAAGTTTTAATCCGAGTACACCCATTTTATTGTATTTTTACCAATATAATCGTTTAGATTTGTTACATACTTAGGCTCGTAAATTATAATATCGGAAGGATATTTCTCATTTCTGGTTCCCTGGAGAGTTCTCTGAAAATAGAATTTATTTGCTACAAAAATTCCCTTCAATGTTATGTCAGATGTGTATTTTCCTTCTTCTGCATTATAGGCAGTATAGAAATTACCGTCAGTTATTATTCCCGCTTCAACGCTTGAAACCCCTTTATCTATATTTACTCCCACAGGAACCGATGAAATTTCTTTTCCCTTGACTATAAATAGCACCGTAGAATTATTGGCTATATCTATATTGCTTGAGATTGTTAAGGTTCCATCTACAAAAACTATTTGATTAAATGTTTCTTCATCATAATTGCCTGGGATTTTATTTGAGTCAATTTCATAATCCCCATCCACAAAATAAACTCCCGATGATGTGACAAGGTCTCCCGTTGTTGATATTTGGGTTTTTGTTCCTTTTACTTCATTAAAAAACTTATCATAGATATAATCTTCCGGGGCAGGTGAGTTGGTGGAATAAGCTTCAATACTGGATCTAAAAAAACTTATTGACGATCCTCCTGTTTCTACTAAACCATCAGTATTATCCTCGTAAGCTTCTGATATCATGTCTATATTTTGATTTGACCTTACAATTCCCTTTCCTCTAATTTTTATCCATGGTCCGTTAATGCACATATCTCTTATGGAGGAGTTTCCTGCCATATCTTCTGCATAAAATCTAATAAAATGGCAATCTTTTGACCACTCACTGTCGCAGAAGTCTACCATCGGTGTTATTAAATATGCTGTTTTGGCTCCCGGAAGAAACGGAGGACTTGCAAGTATTGCCCAGCCGTTAACTTCCCATGTTCCCGTGCACCTACTTAAGTTGGGAAATCTGCCGAACTCAGTGCTTATTCTAGGTACAAAATATTGAAACTTGTCGGTTAATGTTGATAACCCTGAGGTTTTATCTTCAACATGAGTCCACACATATAGTTGGTGGTCGTTTCCAAATAACGATCTTACTGCTCCTGAGTCTCTCCAATTTCCGGGCGGAGTTTGATCTATCTTTAAGCTGAAAGACTTTGTTTGCTCTATTTGGTCAGCTTTATCCACACTGTAATAATTAACATTGTAGTATCCATCTGTGCTTAAATAGAATGAAACTGCCGGAATGTCTGATTTGCTTATATTTACTGCATCTATCCATATTGTACCCACTCCATTGATTCCGATTTCTAAATAAACGCCTATTACATTACTGGCAATTGGTGTGAAACTAGTTGAAATTTTTGTCCAGTCGTTTGTTCCTGTTAAAACAGGACTGGATTTTATAAATGAAATTGTTTTTTGTCCAAAAGCGTCTTGTGAAATTGAATAAATATTAAAAAAAACATTTCCGGAAACGTTTGCGGTTTTCAACCAAACATATGCACTCATATTGTCAAATGGACTTGCCGCGGCAAACATATCAAAGTGATCTATTGCGTGCCAATTATTTTCTGTTGATTCTATTTTTATCGATGTGTTAGGAAAATCATTTTGATAAATTAAACTATCTCTGGAATAAGTAGCTCCCGGATTAGAATTGCTTATTTTCCAATCTTGCGTATATAAAGGAGCATCCATCCCAATTATTTCAAAAGAGGGGTTTGGAGCAAGATTTAAAGAATCAGAGAAAGTTTTCTTTTCCCACGGTTTATCATTAATTTTGTAGTTTATCTCTTTTATTCCACTCTCAAGGTCGGTTCCGGTTAGTGTGATTTTTACCGGTTGTAAGTACCATCCATTTTTACCATTCGGCGCGGAAGGAGATTTTTCAACAGTTGTTACGGGTGGGGTCGTATCAGCAAAGGTTTTGAAAGGAAAAGTAAAAAGAATTAAGAGAAAAAGAAGTTTTGAAATTTTCTTAAAATATTTGTTCTTTTCGGGCATTGTTTATATCATAGAAGATTTTTATGTATTTTTAAAGAAAAATATGTTTTATTTTGTGGTGGGGTTGGACAAAATGTATATCTTGTATATCTTGTGTGAAATTTTTTTATCTCTTAGTAGATCCTACCACCGATATAGACTTTCAATTCTTTTATATGGAGGTGTTCCGGCTTCACCAAAAGTTTCTAGACCCATTTCTATTGTAAGTAATTGTACTAAACCCTCGGCCAAATTTTGATGTTTTACAATTCCGTCTCTTACTAATGTACTTGCGCATTCTAAGTGACAGTATCTTCTATTTGTATCCCACTTGTAAATATCGTCACTATCTATGTACCTTGCATTTTTTCTCACATCTTTTATAGAGTGCACATACTCTTGGAAATCATTATTGAACTCTTTTGAATACATATTCGGATCATATTTAAGTATGATTCTGTTGTTTTTGGAGAAATCTATAAGAGCCATTCTCGCATTATCTGATCGATCGAAAGATTCTCTCTTTTCTTCTTCTGTTACATCAATAGGGTTTTTTCCTTCGTAATATCTTTTATATGCCTCTTCGTACTCATCGCTTCCAAAAAAATTTTCTAAAAACTCTTCGGGGTCAGTTATTTTAATTACTTCGTCTTTAATTTTCTCATCTTCATGTGGTCCTGGTGGTACCAATTGAGTTATTTCTTCTTTTTCTAAATCTAATGTGTTTAGCATAAGATAATAATATTATATTTTTTTGTTATTATCATCGCAACCTTTGTTTGTAAAAAGTATTGGAAAGATTTATTTAGTGTGTATTATTCATCTGTGATTCCAAAAAGAACCGTTAAAAGTTTCAAAACAAAGTTCGGTGAGATACCATTACCGGTGTTTTTTCCTGATGCCACAAGAGCTGTAGTTAAAACTTTGGATTCAGCTGATATAGAAAACACGAAAACACCCGGTATTTTAGTTAATACTTACCATTTGTATAAAGATTTAGGTAAAGAGGTTCTTGAAAAGCATAATGGAATAAGACAATTTATGTCATGGAATGGCGCCGTAATATCTGACTCGGGAGGATTTCAAGTCATGAGTTTAGCAAAAAATAGTGAAAAAAGAGGTTTTATAACGGATGACGGGGTTACATTTAAACTTCAGGGTGGAGAAGAAATAAAATTAACTCCCGAAGAATCCATTCAATTTCAAATGCTTCTTAAAACTGACATGGTGGTTGTTTTAGATGACTTTACGAAGCCGGGATGCACATATGAAGAAGCAAAAGACACTGTTGAAAGAACAATTCTTTGGGCAAAAAGATCAAAAGAGGAGTTTTTAAGAATATGTGAAAAAGAAAGAATTTATGAAAAAAACAGACCCTATATTTTAGGAGTAGTGCAGGGAGGAGAGTATTTAGATCTTCGTGAGTATTGCACAAAAGAGTTGGTAAAAATAGGTTTTGACGGTTTGGGATATGGAGGTTGGCCGATAAAGGAAAATGGAGAATTTAATTTTGATGTCCCAAGAGTAATTGCGGAAAATTCACCTGAAGATTATTTACTTTATGGTCTGGGGGTAGGGAAGCCCGATGAAATTGTTAAATGTTTTGATTTGGGATTCTATATCTTTGATTGTGTTCTTCCAACCAGAGATGCTCGTCATAGCAGATTATATGTTTACAATGCTAATTCAATTGATGAGATAAATGTTAGAGACAATAATTTTTATTCGTTTTTTGACCCAGGTAAGCAAAAATATTATTACGACACAGAGCCTGTAAGCAAAGCTTGCGATTGTTTGTTATGTAAAAGGTATTCCCGTTCGTATTTGCATCATCTTTTCAAAAATGATGAAACTACGTCTTTAAGATTGGCTACTATACATAATCTCAGGTTTTATAGTTTGCTGATGGAGAAGTTGAGGGAAGAAATATAGCTGATTTTTTTTGTTTTTATTTTTTCTCCTTCACTGATAAAATACCATCATGTCTTCACTTTCAATAGGAATAATCGGACTCCCCAACGTTGGGAAATCAACCCTTTTTAATGCGCTATTAAAACGTCAAACCGCGCTAGTTGCAAACTACCCCTTTGCAACTATAGAACCAAACATAGGTATTGTAGACGTTCCCGATTATAGATTGGATGAATTATGCAAAATAGTTGTAAATGATTATGGAAGAGGTTTTAAAGATAGGGAAATACCTGAAAAAGTAATCCCGGCAGTTGTAAAGTTCTATGATATTGCAGGATTAGTAAAGGGAGCATCAAAAGGCGAGGGGCTTGGAAATGCTTTCTTAGGGCATATTAGAGAGGTAAATGCCATCGCTCATGTTGTTAGAGTTTTTGAGGATGAAAATGTTGTCAGAGCAGGTTCCGAAAACCCTGAGAGTGATAGGGAAATTGTAAATACGGAACTTATGCTTGCAGATATTCAATCTTTAGAAAAAACGATAGAAAAATTGGAAAAAGAAATTAAGGGGTCTAAGGATAAAGAAATAAAATTAAAATACGAAACTGCAAAGAAAATTTTAGAGGGATTAAACAACGGTGTTTTTGCAAGTGCTCTAGAGTTGAGTGAAGAGGAATTGAAATTTTCCAAAGATTTAAATTTATTAACTCTTAAACCCCAAATTTATGTTTTGAACGTAGATGAGAAATATTTGAGTAAAAAAAGTGAACAAAATGTTTCAAAAGACTTTGAGGACGCTGTGGTAATTTGTGCAAAATTGGAAGCAGAATTAGCTGATTTTGATAAAAATGAGCGGGAAAATTATCTAAAAGAGTTCGGAATTGAATATTCGGGTTTGGATAAATTGATAAAAAAAGGATATGAAATTTTAGGTTTGAATACTTTTTTTACGGCAGGTCCAAAAGAAGTTCGGGCTTGGACTATAAAAAAAGGTTCGAAAGCTCCGCAAGCCGCAGGGGAAATTCACTCCGATTTTGAAAGAGGTTTTATATCCGCTGAAATAATAAATTATGAAACTTTGGCAGAAATAGGAAGCTTGAAAACTGCCAAAGAAAAGGGATTAGTAAGACTAGAAGGAAAAGACTACGTAATGCAAGACGGAGATATAGCGGTTTTTAGATTTAGTGTGTAGGATA
>DAOSPG010000009.1:0-7828 GCA_035374605.1 bacterium | reverse complement strand
ATACCACTTGTCTTTTTTTCTAATTTTGATAACATTTCCAAGTCCCTATATTCTATTCGCAGTAGAATAGTAATTATGGACAGTTGAAGTTTTAAATATATAATTTGACTATATTTTTGATAGAGAAAAAAATGAAATACGAAATTATGACAATTTACAAAAATGATCTTGGGGAAGAAGGCGCAAAAGATCTTTCAAAAAAAGTATTGGGGCTTTTAGAATCCATGGGTGCAAAAGACGTGAAAAACGATTTTTGGGGAAGAAGAAAATTTGCGTATGAAATAAATCACAATAAAGAAGGCTTTTATGATCTTTTTACTTTTGAAATTGATTCTTCAGCTATTAAAAATTTAAAAGAAAAATTGAACCTAATAAATGGTTTAGTAAGGTATCTAATTACTGCTCAGAAATGAGCAAAGGAGGCAAGGAAACACTATGGCATCAAGAAATCTGAACAAAGTAATGCTTATAGGTAACCTAACAAGGGATCCTGAAGTGAGGTACACTCCTCAGGGGAATGCAGTAGCAAGTTTTGTTGTAGCCACAAATAGAGAGTGGGTTACACAGGGAGAAAAAAAGCAATCCGTTGATTTTCACAATGTTGTTGCTTGGAATAAATTGGCCGAAATATGCGGTCAGCTTCTAAAAAAAGGCATGAAGGTTTTTGTGGAAGGAAGACTTCAAACCAGAGATTGGGTTGGAGAAGACGGTAAAAAGAGATACAAAACAGAAATTATTATAGATGATATGATAATTTTAACTCCCAAAAAAGGAGGGGAAGAATCCGGCGGAGAAGAAGGATTAGAGGACATTGATCTTGGTTCCGAGGGAGTTGAAGAGGTTGGTCCCGATGAAGAAATAAACTTGGATGATCTTGATCTTGGGGATTTAGACAGCACTTCGGAGGAAAGTAAGTAAATTAGGAGGTTACGTAGCTCCGCCCTGCCGAAGGCAGGGCGGAGCTCTCCTCGTTTTTATTGCTTTTTTCTCAGCTTGTAATTTTGTCGTTTGTTGTTTCGTTTTTTTTTTGTTTTCGTTTTCTTTATTTTTCTGTCCGGAGAATTTTTGAATCGGTTTTAGCTTGTTTTGAAATTAAAATATTTTGCTAAAATAATAGTTGTTAAAATTAGTTAAGATTTTTTATGGCATATAGTAAAAATAAAAAAATAAAAAAAGAAAGAAAAATTCCAACGGCCAAAAACTGTTACTTTACTGAAACAGGGACCAAACCGGATTATAAGGAAGTTCTTGTTTTGAGAAGGTTTATAAATGACAGGGGGAAGATAATTCCTCAAAAATATAGTGGGCTGACTGCAAAAAATCAAAGACGTCTTGCAAAAGAGATAAAAAAAGCCCGATATATGGGTTTATTGCCATATACAGATAGACACGCTCTCTAGTGCTTGGTATTATATACTCATGGCTTTTCTAGCTGCTCATTTTGATGTTTCGGGTGTAGATTTCCTTTTCAAAAGGACAAAAAGAAATACTGAGTTTTTTCATTTTCCTTATGTTTATTCCAAAGGAATATTTTCTAATCAATGTAGTGAGAAGGAATTTTACACTTATTTAATTGAAAAATTGCTTTTGGAAAGAGAAATAAAACCTAATCTGTGTACTATAGTAACCAGTGGGTTTTTTAATCCTCCGGATATTGATTTTAAGACTAAATTATCAGTTGAAGTTTCTTCGTTGATAGAAGACTCAAACGAGTTTATTCCTATTTTTATTAATAATTGCGCATTTGTAACTAAAGGAGTAATTAGTTCGCAAGAGAGGTGTCAGGAAGAATTCACTTCTTTGGACCAGGATTTTGGAAGAAGAGATGATGACGCTAATACCTTTTGCTATCCGCAAGTGATACCCGAGGATGTTTCTTCCCAAATCAGTATTGATTCAAAGATATTTGATAAAATTCCTAACAAATTAACATTTGAATCGGGGCGTAAATTGGTTTTTACAGGTGGGAGATTTTCCCATAAAATTCCGTACAAAGAGTTAGATTATGTTCTAATTTTAGAAGTATTAAGAGGTCTTGGTGTATTTGATGTTTACTTAGATAGTTTTAATTCTTTTTCGCTTTTAAAAACTATGCAAATATATGACAAAAGTTTAATCACAGATGCTCACGGGTATTTTGAAAAACTAGGTTCTTTTATACGTACAGGAGGTGCTTGCGAGTGCTTATTTAGTACAGGTTTGGGAGATGATCAACTTATAGAAATAGAAGAAAATAAAATTTTTGTTTTACCTGTAATGCTGGAAAGTCCTGCTAGATTATCAATTAAAAGCAGGGATCTTGGTACTATAGATATTAGAACCACGGGCGGGAAGATTGGATTGGTTTTTGATACAAGATCGGAAAAAAGAAGTATATACAATGATGTTAAATTATTGAATGAATGTGTTAAGCAATTTGAGGTAGTTCTAAAGAAATAATATGCTTGTTCCTGTTGTAAGAAGAATAACTGAAAATAAGTGCTTTGTGGAAAGGGTTTTTCCTGTTGATGGAGAGTGGGATGTTAGTGTTGGAGATTTTGTAGAACCGTTTGATTATCTTGGTAAGTGCCGCTTTTCTCAAAACTCAATGATTCTTCCTGAAAAGTTTAAGCCGATTAATTTTACTTCCCCTAGAAAATTTTATTATAAAGACACTTTCATCGGAAAAGCGGGAAAAGATAAGATCTACGCACCTTACGATGGAAATTTGGTGGAAAATAGAGATAAAAAGTATGTTTTTGAAGAAATAGAAAGAGATTACTCTCTTTTATCAGGTGTTTGGGGTAATGTTAAATCGCTTTTCGAAAATAGATCGGCTTTGATAGAAACTCAATCTAGAGATATTCTTTTGTCAGCGAGTACCAATGTGTATGTTTCAGGTGAATTGGTAGTTTTTCCTAATCCTTCCGATATTTTAAAAAAATCTTATTTAGAAAATTTCATTAAAGATGCAAGGAAAAAAATAATATACATTGGAAATAATGTAAGTTTAGATGTTGTGAAAAGGGCTTATGAGTTGGGGGCATCGGCAGTTCTTTCCGGAAGTGTTCATAGTGAAGTTTTTGAGTTTGCTCAAAAGTATAATTTTGGCTTGGGTGTGTTTTCCGGTTTCGGGGATATAAGAACTCCTGAAGAAGTTTACAAATTTTTAAGCTCTGTTTCCTACAGATATGTATTTTTTGAAGGTGAGAAGAATATTTTAAGAGTTCCGGTTAGACAAGAAGATTTAAGTAAGGTTTCAGTGAAAATTGATAAAAATAATAAGAAAGGATTGAATGAAAAAATTGATCCGAAATATGTCAAAAACATAGAGAAAAACATGAATGTACAGGTTCTTCAAAAACCTTATTTTGGGTGGACCGGAATAGTTGACAGTATTTCTGAATCTAGTATATTTGTTAAGTTTGGATTGAATGATAAAAGTGTGGAGATACAATCCCCTAACTTTTTGATAGTTGAATAAAGTGCTTTTGTAAACATGAAATTTCGTAAATTTCAACGCATTTTAATAATTTTTTTAATAGCCATCGGATTTTTCTATGGGGGATATTACTTTGGAAAACGAGGTTTTGTCTTTGAAGTTAGAAAAAACCCGCCGGAAATAGAAATAAGTAATAAATTTCCTCCCGATGGAAAATTAGATTTTTCGCTCTTTTGGGAAGTTTGGGATATTTTGAACTCGACTTATTTAGAAAGACCGATTGATCAGAAGAAAATGATTTACGGAGCTATTAGCGGTATGGTTTATTCTTTAGGGGATCCTTATACATCTTTTCTACCTCCCGATATAAATGCAAGTTTTATGGATTCTATGGGAGGAAGATATGAAGGAATTGGGGCAGAGCTTAGTTTAAAAGATGGGAACCTAATAATAGTTTCTCCCCTTGATGGATCTCCTGCTAAAAATATAGGTGTGAAACCGGGAGATAGAATTTTGCAAATAGATGACAAAAGTACTGCGGGGATGAGTGTTAGCGAGGCAGTAGCTTTAATTAGAGGGGAATCCGGAACAACTGTTAAATTAGTTCTTCAAACAGGTACTGATGACCCCAGAGAAGTTGTGATAACAAGAGGGGTTATTACTGTTTCTAGTGTAACGTGGGAAGATAAAGGCGACGGGACCGCTTATATAAGAATTAGTAGATTTGGAAGTGATACGAATACAGAATGGGATAGAGTAGCTTCCGAAGTAAATGTTAAAATGTCCGAACTTGACGCAGTTATTATAGATGTAAGAGGAAATCCCGGAGGTTATCTTGAATCCGCTATTCATATCTCTGAAGATTTCTTCCGTGGAAAACCTGTTTTGTATGAAGAGACATCCACGGGAGAACTAATTCCTTTTAACACTTCAAAAGTTGGGGTATTTAAAGATATTCCGGCGGTATTTGTTTTAATAGATCAGGGGAGCGCATCAGCTTCGGAAATTTTAGCGGCGGCGTTAAGGGATAATATTGGTGCAAAATTAATTGGGGAGAAGTCCTTTGGAAAAGGTACTATACAAGATGCCAGAGATTTTAATGATGGTTCGGGTTTACATATAACAATAGCAAAGTGGCTTACTCCCAAAAAAGAATGGGTTCATGGGAAGGGGTTGGAACCTGACATTACTGTTAAGATAACTGACGAGGATTTAGATAAAGGTGTTGATCCTCAACTTAACAAAGCTCTTGAACTTGCAAAAGAATTTTGAGGTGTTTATAATTTTCGCTAAACTATGACAAAGGGAAAGAAAAGACTAATAGTTTTTTTGTCCATAATAGCTTTCGTTTTAATATTTTTTCCGGTTTTTAAATATAATTGGAACTTGTTAAGAGAAAAAAGCTCAGAATTTTTTGATAGTACTTTTGGTGATTCTGGTTTGTTCAAGCAAGAAAAAAGTAAGTATGAAGGACCTGTAGAGATCGTTAATCAGAAAATAGTGCAGGAAGAATCGGAAATTATAGATGTTGTTGACAAGGTTTCCCCGGCGGTTGTTTCAGTTGTTGTGAAAACTGTAAGTTTTGATATTTTTTCGGGATTTTCAGATGTGTACGAATCCGGAATAGGGACCGGTTTTATAGTTGATCCTAATGGTTTGATTATTACTAATAGCCATGTGGTAAATGATCCATCAGGAGAGTACTCGGTTGTATTAAAAGACGGAACAACTTACTCTGTTGATAAAATTCACCTTGATAATTACTCTGATATTGCTATTTTAGAAATAACGGCTCGAAATCTTCCTACTGTTGAGTTCGGTGACTCCGATAAATTAAAAGTTGGTCAAAGAGCCATTGCAATTGGAAACGCTCTTGGAAGATTTGATAATACTGTCACAGTTGGTGTTATATCGGGAATGGCTAGAGAAGTTCAGGCTTCGTCAGGTTTCGGACAGCAAAAAGTGTATGAAAACGTTATTCAAACTGATGCCGCTCTAAATCCGGGAAATTCCGGTGGTCCGTTGTTGAACTCTTCCGGGCAGGTTATTGGTGTGAACGTTGCAACTACATTAGGGGCTGAAAATATTGGTTTTGCTATACCTGCGAATGTTGTCAAACCTATATTAGCTTCTTTTGTGGAAAAAGGAAAAATTGTAAGACCATATTTAGGTGTTTCTTACGTTATGATTACCGAGGATATAGCTGAATCCAGAAATATGCCGGAGGGAGCTTATGTTTCAGCTGTTGTTCAGGGATCTCCTGCAGAAAAAGCAGGATTAAAAAGAGGGGACATAATTTTACAAATTAATGACGAAGAAGTTACAGGTACTAGTACTTTGTCAAAGATTATAAATGCTTTGGAAGTTGGAGATAAGATAACGTTAAAGATTGATAGAGATGGGAAGGAAATTACAGTTACCGCTGTTCTTGGTGAAATGCCCGATAATTATTGATTTTTAAGAGTTTTTGTCATTTCTTCCTGCGTTTCTACTAAAATGTTTTCTATTTCTCCGTTCATAACTTTTTCAATTCCGTGCCACGTTTTGTTTATTCTGTGATCAGTAATTCTATCCTGAGGAAAATTATATGTTCTGATTTTTTCGCTTCTTTCCGCTGATCCTACTTGGGATGATCTTAAATCTGCAATATTTTTAACTTTTTGTTCCTGCATTTCAGAGTACAACTTGGAATGAAGTATATCTAAGGCTTTTTCTCTGTTTCTTCCCTGAAATCTTTCTTCCTGGCATTCAACTACTATACCTGTGGGTATATGAGTAAGTCTGACGGCAGTTGATACTTTATTGACATTTTGACCTCCTTTTCCCCCCGATCTGAAAAAATCCCATTTTAAATCATCAGGTTTGATTTCAATTTCTGTTTTTTTGAATTTTGGAAGAACTGCTACAGTAGCCGTTGAAGTATGTATTCTCCCTGCGGATTCTGTTATAGGTACTCTTTGTACTCTATGTACTCCTGATTCATATTTTAGTAAGTTATATGCATTTTTTCCTCTGATTTCAGCTATTAAAGTTTTAATGCCCCCTGCTTCGTTTTCATTAATGTAATTTTCAGTTATTTTCCAACCAATTTTTTCTCCGTATTTTGAATACATTCTATACAAATCTTTTGCGAAAAGACCCGCTTCATCTCCCCCCGTTCCTGATCTTATCTCCAATATAGCTGTGTCCTTATCAATAGATGGAATTTCATTTTGATTCTCTAGATCTGTAGTTTTTTTATCTAAATCGCCATTTGAAACGTTTTTTAAGGAATTTTCCAGCTCTACTTTTTGTCTTTTTAATAATTCAATTTCTTCATTGATCATCTTTTTCATCTCCTCATCCTTTTCTTTATCTAGAAGATCAAGATCGTTTTTTATATCGTTGTTGATTTTATTAATTTCATTTTCAAGATATTTATGATCCATAGTTGATATTTTAACTTTTTTAATTTAACAACAGAACGCAGAATATATGTTCAGAGGTTTTGATTATTCAGGTGGGTTTTGGCTAGTTTTCCTTTGATTCTGCTGAGTCTTTTTCAGTTTCTTGCTCGTCAGAGATTTTTTCCTCTGATTGGGCTTTCTGAAGCATTTCTTTTAATGATATTTCTTTATATCCTTCGTCAGTTTTTCTTTTAGCGGTTTTCGTTTTTTTCAATTCATTAGCAGTTTTTTTCTTTTCTTCAGCAATTTTTAATTTTTTAGAGAATTTTTCTATTCTTCCTTCTGTATCAACAAATTTAGATTGTCCGGTATAAAATGGATGACACGCACTGCATATCTCAACGGTTATTGAGGGTAGAGTAGACATCGTAACAAATGTATTTCCGCAAGCGCAAGTTACTACGCATTCTTTATTCAATTTTGGGTGTATATCCTTTTTCATAGCGAGATGGAGTATAACAAGATTTTTTTTATTCAACAAGAGTTAATCTGCGCCGTTTTTCTCGGCTATGTAAATGCCGATTGCTATAAAAACCGATCCGATTATAACTAGAGTAGTGGGAATTTCTTTTAAAAGTAAATAGGAAAAAGGGATAGTAAGCACAGGACTTAAATAGTGAAAGAAAGCTAAATCCGAAACTTTGACCATAGATATGGCTTTTTGGTATAAAACATAAGCAACTATGGATGAAAATATTGCCATATACAATAATCCAAAAATCCCTTTAGGGTCTATTTCCATTATGTTAAAGTTGGTAATTTCTCCAAAAGCGCCTGTCATTTCAAGAATAGAAAGAGGTGCTATTGTAAATAGTCCCACAAACATTGAAAGAGCTGTTATTAAGGTAGGGGGGTAACTTTTTTTCATTGGCTTAATGCGGATAAAACTTAGAGTCTTTTCTAATAATTTAGATTCTTCTCCCATGCTCATCTTTGACCATATAACAAAAAACACCCAAAA
>DAOSPG010000008.1:0-21942 GCA_035374605.1 bacterium | reverse complement strand
TATTTACATTTTTTACAACCTTTTCTTTTACCGTAGCCCCGAGCGCTTTGGATGCGTTTTCTACGGTTAGCTCTGTTCCGGTAGCTTTTGCGTATGTAATCACTTGTAAATAAGCTCCTTCTAATTCTCTTATGTTTGAGTCTACCTTTTCTGCGATGAAATTTAGAACATCGTCCGGTATGTTTTCATTGTCAGCGTCTCTTTTTGATCTCAAAATTGCGATTCTTGTTTCTACGTCAGGAGGTTGTATATCAGCTACGATGCCGCTACTGAACCTCGATGTTATTCTGTCTTCCAGACTCGTAAAATCTTTAGGTGGTCGGTCTGATGTAATTACTATTTGTTTTCCCGCCATGTATAACGCATTGAAGGTATGAAAAAACTCTTCCTGAGTTGACTCTCTGCCTATGATGAATTGGACATCATCTATTAGTAAGACATCTGCCTTTCTGAACTTCTCTCTGAATTGGTTTGCAGTATATTTGCCTTTTCCTTTTCCGCTTTGAATTGTTTCAATCAGCTCGTTGGTAAAGGCTTCCCCTGTAGTATAAACAACCCTCATTCCGGGCTTTGTTTCAATTATTTTGTTTCCTACGGCCTGAATTAAATGTGTTTTTCCGAGCCCGACTTTAGAATATACAAATACCGGATTGTAAAGTTCTCCGGGTTTTTCTGATACTGCTGAAGCAATTGCGTACGCTAGGTTGTTGTTTTTTCCCAATACAAAATTTTTGAATGTAAATTTTGGGTTTAAGTTTGATCTAATACGTTTTTCTTCATGAAGAGTCTCTAAACTTTTTTGTTGTGAAAAAAGAGGACCTAGCCCGTTTAAATTCTCTTTTCCTTTTTCACTTTTTTCGTTTGATACGGTAAATTTAACTTTTAATTTTTCCCCACCGACATTTTTTACTGCCTCTTTAACTATTTTTGCGTATTTTATTTCCAGGTTTTTCTTTACGAAGTTATCCTCGCAAAAGATTTCTAATGTGTTGTTCTCTATGGTTACCCCCTTTGTTCGGGATATTATAGTTTTATAAATCATCGGAGATACTTCCAGCTCAATTTTTCCCAGTATAGCTTTCCATATCTCTTTTGGATTATTATTTTGATTCATAGTTATTTAATTTTTAAGGCAATTTTCACCAATTACTTTAATTACTTTATTTTATGGGTCAGTGTCGTGGGTCAGAGAGGAGCCTTCCTCGTCTTTTGCAGTACGAGTTAGAGTACACAAGTTATCCACAATTATCAAGCAATGTGGATTATACTGAGGGGTGTTATGTTGTTGCTTTATCTTCTTTTTTTGTCCTCAACAGCTTCTCTTATTGATCTTGCTATGTATTCTTCCTGGGTTTCATCTAAACTCCCGGGATATGGTGTAAAATCTACGGATATCTCGAGATAGCTATCACCAAAAAAAGACCTTCTTGTTTCTTGATCCCAAATTATTAATGTTCCAACACCTGCTTTTTCTGCGGATTGTGCCCCTGGGATCGAGCTTTCAAAAGTCAGAGCTTCGCCCGACTTTATTTTTAGTTTCTTTAATGCCTTTTTGTATATTTCCGGCGATGGTTTGGCTTTTCTTACGTCATCTTCGCAAAGAATTAAATCAAAGACATTTGCAATATCCAGTTTTTTTACAAGAACCTCTTCTATTTTTCTTGGAAGGTTAGTGAGAAGTCCGAGTTTGAAATTTCTTTCCTCTTTTAATTCATAAGAAAGTTCCCAAAAACCGTCTAAAGTCTCCGGATTAAAATTTTGATCATTAATTAATTCGAGATATGCTTCTTGAGTTTTTTCCACCAAATCTTTTACATTAAATTTCCTTTCCAGTTTGTTGGCGTAGAGAAGTGATTCCCATATCTCCTTGAATGTGTATCCGTTTTTGCAATAAGGATCGGGGTCAATGTATTCCAGGTAGAGGGGTTCCATGACCTTCTTGAAAGCTTTTGTCTTTATACCATCAGTACTTTTGGTAATTGCACCTTCTAATTCAAAAAAAACCGCTTTTTTTCCTTCAAATAGTTTTTTATACATACTTACCAATCAGTCGGAAGTCTTTTTCCTTTCACTATCACAATTAGCAGATAAACAATCGTTATCGGTCCCAAAAGCCAATTTACGGGAAACCAGTACCACTCATCGGTCCCTTTTATAGCTATAAAAACCGCATATATGAAACCGACTATGAGGTAGATGATCAAAAATAATTTGAGTCCCGACATAGTTTAATTTTATATCTAAATTAGATTCAACCCAATATTAAAATTATATAAATTTAACATCTGTGACCTCTGTTTGCCGTTGTTGGTTTTTCCTTATCCTTACTTTCCGTTGTTCTTATCGTTTTTCACTTTACTCTAGTTCATCAAAATAATTTTTTAATATTAAGGCCGCCGCCAAACTATCGTTTGAAGACCTTTTCTTTTTGGGAATATCCAAACTTATTGCTTCTTTTAAAGCCTCTTTGGATGTTCCAAATTCGTTTTGAAATACCACAGGTCTTTTTGTTATCGTTTTTAAAGTGTTCGCAAATCTCCTTACAACTAAAGATTTTTTTGTTTCTTTGCTGTCCGCTGTTAAGGGAAGCCCCATAACTATCAATTCGGCTCTGTTTTCTATGATTAACTTATTAATTTCATGCAGAGCGCTATTAATATCCTTTGCCGGTATTTCTTTTATCGGCGTTACGATACCGTTGTTTCCCAATGCGACACCTACATTGTTTTCTCCATAGTCTACCCCGAGAACATTTGCCGATTTTTTATTTGTGTCTTCCTTCATAGGGATTTTCCTGTATCTTCTTTTTCCAAAACAACATTTATTCTTTCTAAATCTTTTGGCACACGTGTGAAGAATGGAACAGTGGGGGATATACTAAATTCGTAGTGATCTATATTTTTTAAATCTTCAATGAATTGTTTCGCTTCGGTGTGTGTTTTTCCCTGTAGTCCGTTTTTTATATCCTCTTCCTTAATGTTTGGTATTACTATTGAACTCAATGTTATTTGCACGTCCGCTTCTTTAGAGTTAAGAACAGTGTTCGTTGTTTGACCGAGAACATTTACACTTATTTTTCTGTCTTTTTCCGGCATGTAGTAACCTTCCGGAATTATATCCTTGAAGTATTCGTCTACTAGTTTATTTAAATCGTTTTCCATGTAGGCTAGTGCTTCGCCGGTAACGGTTTGCGTTAAAGAGAGTTTATTAGCTTCTTCATCTACTTCAGCGCTAAACTTCTCGGACACGCTCGCTATTTTTATTGACCCCTCAACCAGTTTTTGAGACGATCCGATTTTGCTTTTAATGCTTTCCTCTACTTTTTTAGTTATTAGTGGCGTTAACTCTCCGGACAGAGCAGTTTTGTCTTCTTCTGCTACTACTTTTACTTCCTCGCTTTTTCCTCCTGCTATCTTAGTTTTAGTTTTTGCTAATAATTCCTCTTTATCGTACCCGGATATTTTTAATGTTTTATCACTTTCAATGTTATAGTCTTCTCCTATTTCTTTAGCAATTATTTCTGCGGTTGCCTCTCCCGGCTTTAGGGAAGTTGGGTCCATCTCGTCTTCCAGGGAGTTTCTGGGTATTGTAACACCGTCTCTTAATTTATATTTTAATTCTTTAGAATCATTTTCATATGTAAGTTCCTTTCCTTTGTCCAGTTTTATCTCTGATGTGGTGTAGTTGTATATCTTAATATCCCCTTTAGCTGTTTCGCCAACTATTTTTGTACCGGTAGTTTCTTTCTCTATGGTTTCCTCTACTGTTGTTGTTAGTGTAGTTCCGTGAAGAACGAGATTTTTAGCATCAGTTGGAGTATCCGATTTTATTTTTACAGTTATGCTTCTTGTGAAAGGAAGGGACCCAACTGTAATTTTCACATTTGCCTCAGGAGCACTCTTGCCGTAATAGATAAAACCTCCGATCCCTACCAGCAAAATGAGAATTATAATTCGCAGACCTTTTTTACCCCCACTCAAAGCAGGGATTTTAATATGAGGAAGCTTTATACCGTCGCGCCTGTTTTCTTTTATTTGTTCTGTTGTTTCTTCAAAATTTTCGGGTATGTGTTCAATGTCTTTTCCCATCAAAGACTCTAAGAGTATGTTTCCAAGATCGTCGTCTGTGACCATTTCCACACTCTTTTCCATTTTATCGGCTTGTTGCTGGATTAACTTTAGATTTAAAATATTTTCAAATAGAACGGATTCTTCCGGAATTATTAATTCTATATTTAAATCGTCAACGGCTTTTATTTTGTTTATTGCCGTCAGAGCGTCATCGAATTGTTGTAGATTAATTCTTATCATGCTAACTCTCCGTTATTTCTTTATAAATTATTGATGTTGACGCTAAATAAGCCCATTCCGGAGTTAGTTCCTGATCTGTTAGATTTACTATTTTACCGTCTATTATTGAGGATAAACAATCAAACTGCGGTTCTTCAATGAACGGTATTGTTTTAGCCCATGCTATATTTTTTACCGATTCTGTGAGGTCCTTTATTTCTGTTCCGCGTCCCGATAGATATATCTTTGGAGGAAAAGTTTTTACTCCCGGAAAATCTTCTAAAAGAAGTTTTAAGCCATCCATCCATATCTCAATAATTTCGTTTAAACAATCTTTAATTATCGGAGATTCGCTTTGTGAAAGTTTTTGATTGTTGTATGTTTTGAGAACGGATTCAGCGTCATCCATTGAAAGTGCCATTCTTGAGCTAATTTCTTTCACGAAATGAATATAACCAACGTTAAGCGATCGGGTAGAGATAATACCGCCTCCAAAAATTACCCCCACGTCAGTCGAATCCTCAGAAATATTAACAAGAACGAAGTCTTTTTCTTCTGGTTGTTCTACCTTAATAAATTCCACTAATGAGTACATTTGTGACCCAATTGCTAAAATATCCACTCCCGCTTTCTTCAAAATTTTTTGAAGCATTTTTATATGAAAACTCGGAACGAATGAATTAAAAACGGCCACTTCTATATTTTGTCCTCTTTGCCCTTCAAGCAGGGCTACTCTTTGATTATCTATTTTTATATACACGTCCGATGTTGTTATTGGACTTATGGGCATATCGGCATCTCCTGTGGTTTCCAGTACCCTGTTTCTTGCTTGCAAAAGCGCCGCTTCGGCTATGCGACCGTAGAGACTTTCAACTTCGGAAGTTTGTATTGGGTCTGAGGTTGGTCTTTTCATTCTGACAGTAGTGGTAAGCCCGGTTGTGATTCCGCCATCAACTCCGATTATTGCTTTCCTTACCTTAAAATCAGATTCTTGTGCTTTTGAGGAAGATTCTTTTACCGCTTCTATTACAGCATTTTCATCTATAATCATTCCGTTTCTCACGCTTTTTTCCGGAAGTCTTTGTGTTCCTGCTCCTATGATTTTAAAAACATCATCATCTAAATAAAAAGACAGACATCTTACGTCTATAGCATTTATATTGAGAGCTAAGAATTTATTTTGTTCTTCCTGTTCTTTTTTAAGCAAGGGCATCTTCACCATTTAAATTGATTATACATATTTTAGAAGGGAAAATCCCCACGTGCCGATGTAGGTTCGGGGGGAGTTTCCTCTTCAAATCTTTTGTTTATAAACTCCTCAACTTCTTTTACCGGCGTGCCGTATTTTTGTTTTGAAGTTTCTCTTATTTCTTGTGCCAATTGCGGGTCTTTTTTAACTGAAGTTAAGTCGTTCCAATCTACAAAAAGAGAGAAGGGAGGTGTAGGTTGGCCTCTAACCAAAAGCCTCATGTACGCATTGCCTACCGGTAAGTTTATTAAATCTTGTTTTGTAAAAGTTGGTTCAAATTGAGTTTCCAAATATTCTGCATCGTCTATCCCCACTCTAAAGGCGCATATAGTTCCAACGTTTCCAAATATCGCGTTTTTTATATCTTCTGGTAATTGGTCGATAAACTGGTGCGTTATGGTTAGGTTTAGCTTGTATTTTCTAGCTTCCGAAAGAATAGTGGTAAAGTCGGGAGTTGCAAAATTTTGAAACTCATCCACATGAAGGAAGAAGTTTGGAAAACCTTCCTTTAACTGGTGTCTTCTTAGTGCGGCTGTGAGTATTCTTGGAACTAGAAGAAGTCCTAAAAAGTTTGAGTTTTCTTCTCCTAATTTTCCCTTTGCCAAATCCACTAGAAGTATTTTCTTTTGAGCCATAATCTCATCAAAATTGAAAGAGGATTTTTTTTGCCCAATAATATTTCTCATTGTTCTATCGGTGGTTATCCTATCAAATTTTGATGCGAAATATCCCATCGTTTCTCCTTTTCTGCTTTGGGAAGTTTTGGCTACTTCATCTGTCCAGTATCTTTTAACAAGTGGGTCGGTTACTTTATCAAGAAATTTTTTTGAATATCCCTCATCTATAAAAAGTCTTAAAACGTCTATCATAGTAGCTTCCGGATCAACCATTGCTGTGAGCATCACGTTTCTTATTGCTCTTTCCAAAAGCGGTCCCATGATTCCTTGGTGATTTGGATCATAGAGTTTGTATAACAAGGCTATGAACGAGTTTATAACTATGTTTTTTTCGGTCTCATCTTTTGCTTCCAACATATTTAAACCCATTGGCATTTCCCGTTCTGCCGCATCAAAGAGTATTACGTCGTTTTTTCTTTCGGGCGGTATTTTTTCCAGTAAGTCATCAATATCTGTTCCATGGGGATCTATTACTGCGACACCTTCGCCTCTTTTTATATCTTGTAAAGCAACCCACTTCATAAGTTCGGATTTTCCCGATCCCGTTTGCCCGATTATATAAAAATGTCTTGTTCTGTCGTCGTCTCTGATAAATACTTTCTTTTTAACCCCTCTAAAGACGCTCCACCCTAAAAAGGTGCCTTCGTTTTCTTCCGGTAAGTTAATGGGCGCGGCCGATTTTCTTGCTCCGAGCCAAATAATATTAGGAGTTTCTATATTTTTGTTAGGGAAGTGAAGTATTGTTGCCATTTCAGCTATATTCAAAACCGAAACATTTGAAATTAATTGAGTTCCAAGTAGGGGTAAGGCAATTCTTTTCATCCCCATCCTCCTGTAAATAAAATCCTCTACGAATCTTTTTGGATTTAGAATTATTTTTTTTGCAAATCTGTTGTAGGTAAGATCCGTAAATTGCTCAAAAGCACTGACGAGATTCTGAATCTGAGACTCGGCTTGTATTTTGTCCTCAGCAATGGAAACAATTCTTATTTTTGTGAAAAAACCCGGAAGACTTATTTTCTTTTCCACTCCTTCTAAAAAGCCTTCATCTATATTCGTTTTTTTCTCAGTGTTTGCATTTCTTGTTTTTACTCGGGATATAAAATTTCTCCCGGCAAGTCTCCAGCTGTCATCAGCCGGTTGAATTATGTATTGGAGAGCCAAAACTTGATTTTCCTTCATTTTGCTCATCGCTGATGTAATTGATCCCATAGAGTCACTTTTCAAATCTTCGTATTCTTTTATCGGGTAATACGCTGGTCCTTTTAGTCTTAATTCTGCTACCTTTGTTACTTTTCCTCTGTCCCATATTTTTGGAGGCTGTACTATATCTATTTGCGCTCCCGGATACGCGGCATTTATTTGTTTTTCTACAAGAGTGGAAATTTCATCCGGAACAGCCACATAAAAAGCAATTCCCGATTCTTTGGAAATTATTTCAAACGACACTCTATATTGTCTTGTAAAAAGAGATTTTAAAAAGTCTTTCTTAAATCCGATTAAGTTTGAAAACATGTGTTCGGCGGCTTTTATTTCTATCTCATTATCTTTTGGAAGAAGTATTTGAAAAAAAGTTAGCTTAAATTGTTCTTTTTTTTCTCTTTTTTTTCTAATCCAAGAGGAAATAGCTAAAATTACAAATACGCATAGGAACAGAAATAATACTACGGTGGTTATCGAAAGAAATGTATTTTCTACGGTTTCAATTGGTTTGTTGTTCATGTTGGGCAGCTACTTCTCCTGTAAATTTTTTTTCTTCTTCATAGGCAATGGTGCTTATGGCGTCGGTTGGGGATTTTGGCGGAACATCTTCTGGTATAAGCGTGGTTGTTTGCACTTGTTCCAAGTTTCTTTGCGGCTCCTCCGGTGGTTGCCCGGGATAAGGTTTTTCTTCCATGGGGTAGTTCTTTTCCTCTGTAGGATATTCTTCTTCAACAGGACTTGCTTCAGCGGGACTTGGCTCAGCAAGATTTACCTTTTCGCCACTTATTGATGTAATGTTTTCTTGTGGTGGTTGGTTTTCTGATTCCAAGTCTTCTTCCAAGTTCCCGGAGTTTTGATTTTGTGGAGTTTCTGTCCAATATGGTGGATAGAAACCAGAAGGTTCTATTATACTATCTGTTGTTTCCGGAAACTTTGGATTTGAAATATCTTTGTCCGGCTCAATACTATTTGATTCCGGTTTTTTATTATTGTTATTGTCCACCATGCTAATATTCTAACACTTGAAAGAGTAAAATTAACAGACAAAACATAGTAGGGAAGTACTAACTTTGTATCAATAAATACACATCGATTTTCACTTTTTCGTTTTTATCTTTTCTTTACACCCTTAAAGTATTTTCTTGTTGCTTCTTTTTTGCCTGAATTATTTTCTGTCTCATTTATTTTTTCTTCCGGTAGTTCTAAATCAACACTATCGTCTTTTTCCACTTCCATAATGTTTTCTTCTATAATGTTTTTAATTTTCTCTTTTTTTTCCTTTGCCGTTTCTATAAATGGTTCTACTTTTTTCTTTGTTTTTTCCAGGGTTTCCTTTCCTTTGTCTCCGTATTCTTCTGCGGTCTTTTTGATTTTTTTTCTTGTATTTTCTCCTTTGTCCGGAGCGAACAATATTCCTAAAATACTGCCGATCGCGGCTCCCCATAAAAAGCCCTTTGAGAAAGAGGTCGCCTTTTTATACGCGGGGCTTTTTTTATTTTTGTATTCCAAATTATTATCTTTGTATTGATTATTATTCTTCATATTCGTCACCCTCCTTTTCGCCAAAAATATCTGTAATTGATCTTATTGCGCTTATTCCCCTGGATACTCCCTCCAAAATTTCCGAAATAGACTTTATTGGAGATGCTAACGATGTGGTTATATCCCTTCCTATTTTTGCTACATCTGCTAAATCTCTAAAAACCTTTCTTACCTCGTTTAAAATCAATATGAAATAAATCATAACCCCTGCAATAGCAACATAAACTATAATTCTTGTGATTATTAATATTATTTCCAGAGTTTCCATTTGGGCCTTTCCGCCCTAGAATGGCATTAAGAGCACATTTTGGGCAGTTAAATAATAATTTAGTATAAACACTCTTTGTTAGTAACGTCAACCCTTTGGTATACTGATAGTGTTCTAATAAAAATTTATTGTTAAAAATATGGACGACAGCATTCAAACACTAAAAGATACAACTGATGGGGAAGATGAGAATCACTATAATAAGCCCGAAGACCCCAATCATTTAACTAGCATAGCTGATACTGAGTTTTCAAATCCTTCAAATGCGGGGGATGATTCAGAAAAAAAGAGTAGCGATAAAGATGAAATTGCAGCTTTATATGATTTGGAGGAGTGTGCAGAATCTTATGTAGAGTAAGTTTTCAAGTGTATAGTTTTGTGTTTTGATAAGTTTATTAAATAAGTTCACTGAAAAAATCCATTAAACAAGTTTGTTGAAAAACGATGGAGAAGTGGGGGGGGGGCTTTAGCCCCCCCCCACTTTGGTTATTGTAATTTAACAACGGTTTTTCCGAATATGCTTATTCAACAACCTCACCTTCCACAGGTTCTTCATCCTTATTATCTTTATTATCTTTTCCGTCGTTTCCGGTTGTTCCGCTGCCTCCTGTACTTGTGTCTTTATCTCCTTGTTTATACATGTATTCACCTATTTTTTGCAGAGTAGCAGATAACTCCTGAGTTTTTTGCTTTAAAGTCTCCATGCTGTCTGTTTGTAGATTATCTCTTATATTTTTTACCTTTTCTTCAATTTCTTTTTTAAGATCTTCCGGAACCTTTTCTCCCGCGTCTTTTAGGGATTTTTCTGCTGTATAGCACAGACTATCAGCCAGGTTTCTTGTTTCCGCCTCTTCTTTTCTCTTTTTATCTTCTTCCGCGTGCATTTCTGATTCTTTTACCATTTTTTCAACTTCTTCTTTTGACAATCCTGTGCCCCCCTGTATGGTAATTTTTTGTTCTTTTCCTGTGGCCTTGTCCTTTGCGGTTACATTGAGAATTCCGTTTGCATCAATATCAAATATGACCTCAATTTGGGGTACTCCTCTCGGGGCCGGTGGTATGCCGTCAAGTACAAATCTTCCAAGAGATTTATTGTCCGCTGCCATGTGTCTTTCCCCTTGTAAAACATTTATCTCAACACTTGTTTGGTTGTCAGCCGCTGTAGAGAATATTTGGCTTTTTTGCGTTGGTATTGTGGTATTTCTTTCTATCAAAGGTGTTGACACGCCTCCAAGTGTTTCAATTCCTAAAGTTAAGGGTGTAACGTCCAAAAGCAATACATCTTTAACGTCTCCCGATAAAACTCCGCCTTGTATTGCCGCTCCCAGCGCTACAACTTCGTCGGGGTTAATGCTTTTATTTGGCTCTTTTCCAAAGAAATCTTTAACTACCTGAGTAACTTTTGGCATTCTGGTCATTCCTCCGACAAGTACAACTTCGTCTATATCGTTTTTGCTTAGATTAGAGTCCTTCAGAGCCTTTTCCATCGGCGGTATAGTTTTTTGTACGAGATCGTCAACAAGCTGTTCCAATTTAGATCGGGTAAGTTTTATGTTCAAATGTTTCGGGCCGGAACTATCAGCTGTGATAAACGGTATATTTATTTCTGTCTCCAGAGTAGAGGATAGTTCAATCTTAGCTTTTTCTGCTGCATCTTTTAATCTCTGCATCGCTTGTCTATCTTTTGATAAGTCAATTCCGTTTTCCTTCTTAAATTCCTCCAAAAGCCAGTCTATGATTTTTTGATCAAAATCGTCTCCGCCCAAGTATGTGTCTCCGTTAGTGGCTTTAACCTCAAAAACCCCGTCTCCTATTTCTAGAATGGATACATCAAAAGTACCTCCTCCCAGATCATAAACTGCTATTTTTTCATTTTTTCTTTTATCCAAACCATACGCCAAAGAAGAAGCTGTTGGTTCATTGATTATTCTGTCAACTTCAAATCCGGCGATTTGTCCCGCTTCTTTTGTTGCAGTTCTTTGTGAATCGTTAAAATAAGCAGGAACTGTAATTATCGCTTTAGTAATTTTTTGACCCAGAAAGGCTTCTGCATCCGCCTTCATTTTTGCCAGTATTTTTGCAGAGATTTCCTGAGGAGTGTAAATTTTCCCCTCAACCTCTACGCAAGCTAATCCGTTCTTTCCTTCAACAATCTCGTAAGGATATGTCTCCTTTATTTTTTTAACTTCCGGATCGTTGTATTTTCTTCCCATCAGTCTTTTGATGGAGAAAATAGTATTTTTGGGATTTACTACCTGTTGTCTTTTTGCAGGTATTCCCACTATATTTTGATCGGGTACTACTATTGATGGGGTAGTGTTTGTACCCTCTGCATTTGGAATGACTTTTGCAGAGCCACCTTCCATAATTGCCATACAACTATTTGTAGTTCCTAAATCTATTCCTATTATTTTTGCCATATTTTCCTCCTAATTATTCCTGACCAACAACTACTTTTGCCGGTCTTATTAAATTTCCATTTATCAAATAACCTTTTTGATAAGTTTTTAAAACTTTATTTTTTTCTCCTTTTTGCATTTCTACTGCTTCCATATACATCGGATCAAATTCTTTTCCATCGGTTTCCACTTCCTCAACCCCCAAACTTTTTAGTGTTTTTTTTAATTCTTTTATTGTTAAATTCAAGCCTTCATCTTTGATGTGTTCTTCTATTTTTTCCAAATTGTCAAAAAATGGTAAGAAAGATTCTATTATCTGTATTTTTGTAAATACTAAAAACTTTTCCCTTTCTTCCACAATTCTCTTTTCTAAGTTTTTATAGTCAGCAAGGGCTCTTTTCCAGTCGTTTTCCAGAGTTTTTATCTTTTTTTCCATCTCTTCCGTTTTTTCTTCCAGATCTTTAATCTTTGCTTCATATTCCTCTTTTGTCTTTTTTGAACGCTTTTCTTCTTTTATTTTTTCTTCTTTCATATTGAATTTAGGCAGCGGAGTAAAATTTTTACCAGGTTCCTCCAAGTTCCTCCAAAAGTTCTTTTGTGTATTTAATCATGGGTACGATTTTTGAATAGTTTAATCTTGAAGGTCCGAGTACCGCTAAGTCGCCGGTTTTTTCGCTAATAGTAAAAGGTGAAAATACGATGGTGCTTTTGTCTAAATTCTCCGCGGGAATCTCATCTTCTATGAGTATGTAAACTTCCTGTCCCGGAATAACACTTTGAAATATTCTATTTAAAGTTTCGTGATCATCCAGAATTTTTAACGTTGCTTTGGCCACATCTATATCCCAATATTCTTTATAATCTAAAATATTTGCAACCCCGGCGTAAGTGACATATCCATCGTCAGTGATTGCAATTGAAAGACATTCTGTTGCATCTGCTATTGCTAACACAGCCTCACGTAATAGTTTATCCAGTTCAAATCTATTTGACCAAAGCCTCTGTTTTAGTGCCACTTCCTGAAGTACGGGAAGTTCTTCCTCTTCTATTAATTGTTCAACGTAAAGTTTGTAAGCCGTTTTAGTCGGAATTCTGCCGGAAGATGTATGTGGCATTTCTAAAAATCCCATGTCAATAAGTTTGGCCATTTCATTTCTGATTGTAGCCGGAGAGCATTTCATATTATGTTTTTTTACAACTTCCATAGAACCCACCGGTTCGGCGGTTTCTATGTAGTCTTTTATTATTGCTTGAAGCAATTCTATCTGTCTTTCAGTTAACATATTGTCAGTAATATATCACGAGTGCTAAAAGTGTCAAGATTGAATTTTTTTACCTTGTTAATATTTGTCTAAAAGCTTCTTGGGGAATATCAACTTTTCCGATTCTTTTCATCCTTGCCTTACCTTTCCTTTGTATTTCCAAAAGCTTATCTTTTCTTTCTCTATGACCACCGGACATTTTTGCCAACACATCTTTTCTTAGCGCGGGGATATCTTCTCTTGCTAGAATTTTTCCGCCAACAGCGGCTTGTAAGGAAATAGGGAATTGCTGTTTTGGTATTACGTTTTTTAATTTTTTTAAGATGTTTCTACCGATTTCCGAAGCTTTGTTTTTAAGAACAATGTTTGTCAATGGTTCTATCACTTGCCCATGAATAATGATATCTAGTTTTACCACGTCAACTTTTCTATAATCTAAAAATTCATAATCTAAACTTGCAAACCCCGAAGAAACACTTTTTAAATCGTCAAAAAAATTATAGATAAGTTCTGCTAAAGGAAGATCGTATTCAAAAAAGAGGGTATTTTCATTAGGATACTCCATTTTTTTCAAAACGGCTCTTCTTTCTGTACATAGTTTAATAATCTGTCCTGAATATTTGGACGGACATACTATTTTGCAAAGTATCCAGGGTTCCTGGATTTCCCTTATAAAGGTGGGTTCCGGGAGATCAGCCGGGGATGTGATATAAATTTCCTCTCCTTTTGTGTTTATTATTTTGTACTTTACGGCCGGTGTTGTGGATATTAAATTCAAATCATATTCACGTTCAAGTCTTTCCTGAATAATTTCTGCGTGTAAAAGTCCCAAAAATCCGCATCTAAAGCCGAATCCCAACGCCGTATTGTTCTCGGGCTCAAAAATAAGAGAGGCATCTGAAAGAGATAATTTTTCTAAAGCCTCTCTAAGTCGGGAAGATTTAGAATTTTCTATCGGATAAATAGATACAAAAACAAATGGTTTTATTTCCTTATATCCCGGTAGGGGAGAGGCGGGGTTGTCTTCCCACGTTAATGTGTCTCCAACTTTTACCGCACGTATGTCCTTAAGTCCTGTGGCGATATATCCTACTTCCCCTGTTGATAATTCGTTGGTTTTTACTCTTTCTATTTTTGTAAAACCAACTTCCTCCGGAGTTGAAGATGCTTTTGTAGCTAAGAATTTAATCTTCCGTCCCTTCTTAAGTTGAAAATTCCCGTCAACTAATTTTATATTTGCGATAACACCCAAATATTCGTCGTAGGAGGAGTCAAATATCAAAGCCCTGGAGGGCTTTTCACTATTTCCGTTTGGAGACGGTATGTCGCTGATTATTTTTTCTAATAGTTGTTCTACACCTTCTCCTGTTTTTCCCGAAACACATAATATATCTTCTTTTTTAAAATCAAACGTTCGAGCAATATCAGTTTTGAGTAATTCTATATCGCCGGTAGGTAAATCTATTTTATTTATTACGGGTATTATTTTTAGACCTGCCTCTAAAGCTTTGTAAAAATTGGAAATTGTTTGGGCTTGTATTCCTTGAGTTTTATCAACCAAAAGTACAGCACCTTCACAAGCGGCTAAAGATCTTGAGACTTCGTATGAAAAATCAACGTGCCCGGGAGTGTCTATAAGATTTAGCTGATACCCCAAATAATTCATCCTTATGGCCTTGAGTTTTATAGTGATTCCTTTTTCTCTTTCCAAATCCATTGAATCCAAAGTTTGTTCAATGATATTTCTTTTTTCTATAGTATGAGTAATTTCCAAAAGTCTGTCTGCTAGGGTAGATTTCCCATGATCTATATGAGCTATTATGCAGAAATTTCTAATGTTTTCCTGTCTCATGAGGTGATTATACAGTTTTCTGTTCGGTTGCGGTTAAATCAACGGCTTCTGCTTCAATATTGTTTTTGGAAATTTTCATTTTCCCTAAAAGTTTGTAGAAAAGCTGGATTTCCTCTACTTTTAGCAGATGTGTCATTATAAAATATGTTGCTAATCCAACTATTCCTGCCACTATTGTAAGAGCTAATAAATTTATTGTTCTCGTTGTATCAAAAACAAATTGATCCAGTAATTTCATCGGAATGTAAAGCATTATTCCGGTTAAAGCAGTAGCCCAGCAAATTTTTGTGAACGGAATTAGTAGTTTTTCCTTATTAAAACCGCCAACTTTTTTATTCAAAAATATCATTAAAAATAATGTGTCAAGTATTGATGTAATAGTGTATGAAAAAGCTAAAGACCAGACCCCAAAATTTAGTGATTTTACAAAAATTAAAGAGATGCAAACATTTGTTATGGCCGTAGCGATGTTTATTATTACCGGGGTTAGTGTATCTTTAAGTGCGTAAAAAGCTCGGGTTATTAAGTAGTTTGCACTCTGCGAAAAAATCGAAATGCTAAAGAAAGCTAGGGTTTGCGCCGTTCTGATTGTAGCCTCCCATGGAAAGTTGCTTACTCCGTAGATAAGTCTTATTGCAGGTACCCTTAAGACCAACAGAATTGCGCTTACGGGCATTACTAAATACAGCATTTGTAAGAGCGAGGTTGAAAATGTTTCTTTAAATTTTTCTTTATCTTCGGGTGTAGATTGGGAAGAAAGAATAGGCAAGCTCGCGGCTGCCATTGATATACCAATTAAATTAACCGGAAAACCCTGCAGTTGATCAGCAAACCTTAAGTAAATAACTGAAGAAGCGGAAATTAATATTGCCAGACTATTGTTTATGGTCTGGATTGAATTAGCGATGAGTACACTTGTAATCCTTGGGGGTATTAATGAAAAAATCTTTCTAAAATTTTTGTCGGAGAAGTTTATTTTTTTGGATAATTTGAAACCGGATTTTTTAAGAAGCGGTATTTGAATAGAGAAGTGAAGAACAGCTCCTATTACTGTTCCCATCGCGGGTCCATAGATACCAATTTTTTCAGATAAAAAAACTATTCCTAAAATCATTCCTATGTTGTAAAAAACCGGTGCCAGCGCGGGAATTAAAAAGTATTTGAAGGATTGCAGTACACTTGTTGATAAACTTCCCGCTACAAGAAAAAGTTGTGAAACGAGCATTATTCTCATAAGATTAGATCCAAGAGTTACCTCTTCTTTTGTGAAGGTGTGTACAGAAAGAGCTTCTATAATTTGTGGAGAAAAAATAAATATTACGGTTCCAATTGTTATAAAAAAGAGAAACGTTGAGTTTATTATCGACGACGCTACTTGAAATGCTGAATCTTTATCTTTTGATAATAAACTTGTAAATATCGGAATGAATACAGTTGAGATCGCCCCAACTATTATCATGGAATATACTAAATTTGGAATTTTATCAGCTGTATAAAATATAGCTAGATCTTTTGATACTCCAAAATGAGATGCTAAAAGTCTGGTTCTGACTAAACCTAATACGGCGCTTACACCGCTTGTTACTGCTAATATGAACGCCGCTGAAAGTATTGTGTTCTGTGTTTTAAAAAGAAATTTGCTGAAATTTTTCGGCTCAAATTTTAATTTTATTTTCATTTCCTCTTTGTTTTTTTATACCTAGAATTAAGGCGTTTTAAATAATTGCTTTTTACTTTAGCGGCAGTTATGATATTATACAACCCGATTATGGCAAACACTAAGTCAGCAAAAAAGAATATTAGATCTTCTGCAAGAAAAAAGAAACATAATGATATGTGGGAAAAGAGATATAAGAATGTAAAAAAGTCTTTATCTGAATCGATTAGTGCTAAAGAAGATTTTAAGGTAATTTCAGAAAAGTTTATTTTACTGCAAAAATACTTAGACAAGGCAGTTAAGGAAAAAGTTATTCATAAAAATAAGTCGAATAGAGTAAAATCTAATTATGCTAGAAAAATTTCTGCCCTCGTTCCAAAAAAAGAAGAACGATCGGAAGCAAAAATTACAAAATCAAAAGAACCCGCAGAGTCCACAAAAGTCTCAGGAACAGCTAAACCTGCAAAACCCAAAAAGCCCTCAACGGGAAAAGAAGAAAAATGAAAAGGAAGAAAATTTAACGCCTGGGTTTAATCTTATTTCTCAATTTCAAGATTTTTACGTTGTCCCCAAATATGCTGAAAAACTTATCTCTTTAATAAGAAAATTCATCGTAATCGTAAGTGTCGTATTTGGTATTTTGTTAATATTTAATTTTGTTATTTCATATGTTATTCAATTCCAAAAAGACTGGCAGGAAGAGTTAGTGCAGGAAATTGATAGCTATGCCGGGGTAGAAGAGAAGGCCAAACGTATAAGTGATAAAACCTTTTTGTATAAAAAATTTTCTAATGACAGAAAACTTTTATCTGAAAAATTAAATTACGTTTTAGATAATATTGGTCCCGATGTAATTCTTGAAGATGTACAAATGGATCATCTGGGTTTTGCGCTATCTCTTTCAGGAAAATCTGCGCTGGATTTTACAAATTTAATAGTTAGGTATCTAGAAGGGAATATGTTGTCTGAAATTGTCATAGTTTCAGCTAATTTTGATAAGTCAGAGAATGACTTTAATGTAAGAATAGACGGAGTATTCAAATGAAAGAAAAAAAGGAAGAAATAATTAATTTTATAAAAAGAACTCTCTCTAACGAAGCTTTGTCGGTTAGGATTTACATCGTTTGGGGTATTTTGACATTGTTAGTGTTTGGTATTTTTGGACTTTATCCGGTATCTAAAATTTTTGTTTCAAATGTTAAACTACTTGATGATTTGTACACCAATAATTTAAAACTTGAAAAGAAAATAGAAGATCTAAAATCGGCAAAAGAAAAGGTAGACATTGTTGGGGAGGATGCTGATATTTTGGATAATTTCCTTCCGGATGAGTTTTTAGCGCAAAACTATCTTGTAGATTTTTCACTTTTGGCAGGAGAAGCGGGGTATGCATTAGATGGGGTTAAGTTTGAAGAAGTAGAGGGATCTGAAGTTGTTGTGTCCCTAAATTTATCAGGTAAAGGAGATTTGAAATATTTTGTAAAAAGTTTAGAAGAATCAAGAAGACTCAACGAAATCATTGATATAAAATACTCAGTACGGGATCGGGAAGATTCAGTTAATATAGGTGTGAAGTCTTTTATTGTGGGGGAAAAATGAAAAATTTCTTAACCGCTTTAGGATTATTTTTAGTAGTTTTACTTATATGGTTGCTCATTGGCGCGACAAAATTTGATAGGAATATTTTTCTTCCTTCTTCAGTACTTGACAAAGCGGCTCCTCTAAATGTTAATATTGATATAGAGTTCATTAAAAGTTTAAAGAACCCTGCCTATGGATCAAACGGACAATAGCAGTTACAGCGTTAAAAGTCAGACCACAAAAGGATTAAGTACCTTTGTGTTGACGCTGTCTATATCCCTCATTGTTTTTAGCGTTATTTATTATTTAATGACTGTAAAAACTAATCAGCAAGATGAGTTTTCATCCTCTGATATTTCATTAGAGACCAATTCTGTTGGAGTAGGGGTTTTATCTAGCGAGGATACCGGCAGTAGCGGTGAGAGCGATAAATTTGTTGATGCAAGTAGGTCCGTTTTTGGGGATATAGCAAAGGTTTCTCCCGACACTTCTTCAAGACAGGTTTTAGCGGGATCTACTTCTGCTCCTTCGGGTGATTATAGCGGGGAGTACGTGGAAGATACTGCGGTTACTAGTGATGTTAGTCAAACCACATCCGGAAATTTGGAAACCGGAGTGACTAGTATAACGATTGGTTTAATGCTCTCAATGTCATTTTTTATATTCGCGATGCTCTTTTTGTACAAAAACCCGCGAAAAATAGCTTTAGACTCATTTGAGAAGAAGTCAACCAAAAACTTGTAAGTATAGTTTTCAGAAAGTTTTAATCCACTAAAATTGCTTTCACCAAAAGCCGCTTTGTTTTTGTTCCTGCCGGCCAGCACGTCATTAAAGTTACTGTTGACTCGTTAAGGTATTTTGGTCTCCAGATTTCAAGGGGGTTCACTTCGTTTGGAAAAAGGGTTTCTTTTTCTTTTACTTCATAAATCATCTCCTTACCCTTGTAGTTGATGGAGAACTTGTCTCCGGCTTCTAAATCTCCCAAAGTTGAAAATATGGTTTTATAGTTTTTTGGGTTAAAAAACCATGGAAGTACTGAATGTCCGTAAATAAACGCATTTCCCGGTTCTCCCGGTAAAGCGGATCCTTTGTAGTGTCCTAAAAATTCATCAGGGCTTGGACCGTCAAATTCGCTTTTAACCAAGGCATTGGTGATATTAAGTTTTGGTATTGTAATATAAAAATACTCCGGAATGCTGTCTTCTTTTTCAACATACTGTGTGTTTTCTTTTATTTCCTGAAAATCAAAGTTTTTAAATCCCGTTGCCACTCCAAGAACCGTTTGCTCCATCGGCTTTATTACCTTATCCTGGGTTTTGAAAAAAATTAAAGGTAAAACCACCTGAGTTCCAAGTACTACAAACCCAAGTCCCATAAGCAATCCCGAAAGTATTCTGGTTTTAAAGAAAAAAGGAAGATTTACCGTTTTGTATATCGGATCAGATGATTTGTCTTTTATATAAATTTTTTTGTCTGACATTTTTACAATTTATTTAAGAATTTAGTACGGTCTCTATTGTTGTTGGAATTAATAAGTCTTCGTCTATTTCGCTTAATTTTGACCCCATATCAATTTTTCTTAATTTTTCAAACAACCCCACTATTTGTTCTTGGGAAAATAATTTTGATTGGGAATATGCTTTTCTTTTTACAAAACCGGACATTTTTTGATACGAAGGCGACTCAAATTTTGCAGATGCTATCGTTCTTAATCCGTAGTTTAGCATAGAAAAAATTTCAAAAGGTGACACATCGTCTTTTAAAAGTTTTGACAACTCCTGGTAAGCTTTTTCTCTTTGTTTGTAAAAGACCGCATCTACGAAATTAAATATATTGCTTTGAGGAGCAATTTCATTAAGATTTAATTTAGCTTTTAGATTTTTTATATTTTTTATAAAAATATTACTTTTTGGAAGTTCTTTTTCCGACAATATTATCAAAGTAGTGTCTTTTGGTATTTTTTCCATTTTTTCAATAAAAGAGGATAGATCCATTCTTCCGGAATCCGATACATCTAAAACTATAAAAGGAGGGTTTCCAAAAAGATCTCTTGAACAGCTTTTTTCCAGTAGTTGCGTGGGAGTAATTTCAGATATTTTTAATTCTAACCTTGATTCCAAACCCATTTTTTTCTGTTGATTTTGTATTAATAGCCGGGATTTTGAAACATCGTCTCCGTGAACTATGTATATCATGCAAACATTTTAACTTAAAAAAGGAATTTATATAAGGTGCGTGATTATTATTTACCTTCAAATAGATATTTTTGTACGTAGGCGTGGATTTGTGAGTAATCTCCGGTTTGAGGCACTAAAACCCAATTTTTTCCATATAAAGTTCCATCAGTCGGATGGTATAACAAACCTCCTGTATCCGGATTATCGCTATTATCAATCACTATTGATTTTACTTTTTCAAAATCAAGCTTTTGAGATAGTTGATATAAACTTTGAATTACTTGAAAATCTATGTCGGTTTCAACATTATTTACATATTGATTATAAAGTTCTTTGAGCTTAGGAATATTCGTTAATGTTTTAAGTGATAAAGCTTTGTTTTTTACTGCCAGTATTACATTTTGTTGTCTTTTAGATCTTGCAAAATCAGTTCCTTCACCATTATCGCCGTGTCTGGAACGGGCATATTTAAGGGCGGTTTTTCCGTCCATTGATTGTAATCCCTGTTCAAATTTTATTGTTTCATATCTGCATGGAAAAACTGCCAGAACATTTATTTCCTCTCCCGCTTCTTTAATTATTTTATCCGCTTCTTCCTGTGTCTTTCCGCATGTGTCAGCTTCTTTTCCCTCAATAGGGTAGGCATAGTCCGTAAAAGATTTTTCCACATTTATTTCTATCCCACCGAGCGTATCTATTATGTCTTCAAATAAATCGAATGTTACCATGACATAGTAATGGATAGGAATTCCTACAACTATTTCCATTTGCTTTTTTAGCTCCTCAATCCCGGCGTTTGCATATACTTCGTTGATTTTTGATGAATAAGTATATCCGTTTTCAAGTGTGTAGTTGCTAATCCAAAGATCCCGAGGCAGGGAAATAAGCACTACGTCATTGTCAACATTTCCTATAGAAGCAACTAAAATTGTATCAGTTAAGGAATTCCTCCCGCTTTCAGAACCGAGATTTCTTTTATCAGAGCCAAGAATTAAAATGTTTGTTCTCCCGTCCGTTTGTTTTATATCTATTTTTTCTGTACCGCCAACAATGGATATAGGACTAAACTCCTTTTTTATTCTGTCCTTGAGAAAAAAGAAAAGGATCCCAACTGTGATAATTACGGCGAATAATATAAAAGGCCTGGCTAAACCCCTGCTTTTGGTGTTTTTTTTCAAAAGTTCTTTTTGTTTTGATATGTCAGTATATTTCATTTAAAAAACGTAGGGAAACTTTAATCCTGAACGTAATAACGAATTATAGCGGCAAAAATTTCCGAATCAAGACTTGCGTTTCCTACCAAAACTCCGTTTAGTCCGTTAATTTTTGAGATCGAAGAGGCATTTTTTTCATTGACTGACCCGCCGTATATTAGCGCCGCTTCGGGCGGTATCATTTTTCTTATTTCATTGGTAATAGCGGAAATTTTTGCCGGATCTTCCGCACGATAAACTCCGTTCGTTGATATATTTTGGGGATCTTCCCAGGCCATTACGCACCCTTCTTTGTAAAGTTTTATTAAATCTACCGGATTTATGAAGCATATTATCGGAGTTATGTTTTCCTTCAGACACACGTCTCTTTTTCTTGCGACTACTTCAATCGGTTCCTGTCTTTCGCTGTGTCCGATGATTGCATATTTGCAGAAACTTTTTATTTGAAATGCTCCTGTTTCTCCTGTATGCGGTCCTCTCTCAAAAGGGGAGATATCCTGCACTCCAATTTCTACTCCCATTTTTTGGGAAATTTCGCGCATTGCGGGAACGAATATTAAAGAGGGGCAGAG
>DAOSPG010000007.1:9664-23174 GCA_035374605.1 bacterium | reverse complement strand
TTTGATCTCAATTTTTTATGAAGCACTATCTTTGTGATTAAAAGAAAATCTTCAAGAGGAAGGAGAGCAAAATGGACCCATTAATGTTGGAGGCCCTAGGGGAATTTTTAACTGTCTTAGCCTTACTTCTTGGATTGCCGCTTTTGCTTTTGGTAATCAATTATTTTGTCGTTAAAAAAGCGGATCAAGAAAATGAGGAGAAGAAAAAACAACAAAAAGACTAACCTGTCTAGGTCGGGTTGTTTAAAATAAAAATACAAAAACAATCCGGCCTTCTTTTTTCATTTTCCTATTTAATTAATCTCTTGAATAAACTCCGATCAATTCGGTTTTATCTATAACATGACCCTGAATCTCTTTTAGAAGTTCTGATTTTCTTGAAGAGCTGGGTAATTCCAAAATCTTATCTAACGCATAAACTTTAAAGTGATAGTGGTAAGTTCCGAATTAGCCAATGTACCCAATCACCGCCGCACCGTCGGGAGCGTCCGGATCATCCACTATCAAAACAATACTTTTTGCATCTTCGGGCACTCCGTATATGCTTAATTGAGGATTGATATTTTCTCCATCGCAAGTGTATTTCGAAGGAATTTTTTCATTGTTTAAAAATGTACCACTTGTAATTTTCATCTCAACACCCCCCTTCTTGTAACGTTTCTGATTCCATATTTTTCGTATAGTGTAGGTTTGCCTTTGTACTCTTCCCCATTGTCATAGTAAGCTTTTTTTATTGCATTTGGGACAGTTATAAATAAAAGACACTCTCAAACCTTCTTTTTCTTCTCACAGGGATTTATGCATAGGTTCCATTAATATTTCGCATTCGTCACAATAAATTTCTAATGACTCTGTATTATCGAATTTATCTTGTTTTTCTCTATCTTTTTCCATCCAACTTTCAATAGTTTTTTCTTTATGTTCAAACCTGGTTGCTTTCATGGAGGTAGCCACCATACTTATCATTCTTAAAAAATCTTCTCCCATCTTTTTATCTGAGATTTTTTCTTTATCTTTAATTTTCTGAAATTTTTGGATTTCTTTGTGTAGGCTTTGAGCGTAATAAAGGCATTCTTCTATTGTTTTAAAATCATAATTGTCAATGTAGTATTGTTTTTCCTTTAGGTAATCCATAATAAGTAAATTATAACGAAGTATACAAGGAAAAATAAAAAGTGGATTACTAACTTAAATAGGGACTAATTATTTTGTTGATAACTCTTTTTCTACTGCACCTTTAATATACACGTTAATTGTACTTATAGTTTTAGTCAATAAAACCCTATCCCAAATTGGCAAAATATATTTTGAACCCAGTCTATTTTCAAGCAGGCTAATTTTTCTTAAGTAATATTGTGAGGCATCGATTTTATCGTCATACAAATCCTTTTCTAGAGTTATTTTCTCAGACCTTCTCTCTTCAAAATTTTTTACATATTCTGTAGAATTGGCATACAAATCAGTTGTCAATATTAATTTGGAGAAAAAATTAGTTAGCGCATCGAGTACTTTTCGACATCTTTCACTTCCACCTTTAAAATAGGCATTTACAGCATCAACAACTGCATAATATTGAATATAATAGATCTCCATTAAGATTTTTTTCCTAGGAACATCTCTGTAAAAATTAAACAATATATCCCACTCTTTACCTACTTCTTCAATTTCCTTAATTAATGAAATAGCAATTTTTTGTTCTTTATTCCACATTTGGTATAGATTTTATCATACTAAAGGCGTATTAATTACAGGATAAATTCAGTTCAAACAGTGTTTTGGGTTTTGCAGTTATTATTTTATATGGACACAAATATTTAATATTTTAAATAAAAGTAGATAGCAAATTAGAGCTAAATTAAGGGTATAATGCCTGTATGGATTTTAGTAGTTGCACTTTAGAGCAATGAGTATGCTGATGCTAGTGCTTCTCTACTTCAGGAAAAGTTATCTATAACTTTGGAAAGAGCAGAACAACTATTTAAACTAATGGAGCAAACTAGTTTTATTACACCAGAGGGTAAGACCCTTACTGTTATTGAAAGTACAAGAGAATATCAGAAAATGAGAATTGTAGATGATAAATATTTTGAGGCAGTGAGTTTGGTGCAAAAGTATAACAACATAAGTATACAAATGCTCATGGATGAACTAAATATCGATAAAAACAGGGCTGAAAATATTATTGGTGGCTTAGGTAGACACGGAATTTTAGGAGCACTTCTTGAATCAATGCATGGTGATTATCTCATTCTTAATCCTAAAAAAATTAAATCTTTTAGGACAAGGGTGCTTAAAACATTTCCGGAGGGAATTTATCGGGAAGAAAACGGTAAAAGATCTATGGAGAATCTCTTAATGTTTTTATAGATAATATGAGGTTTCATCTAACTGATTTAAAGATATATGAGGATGGGAAAGTTGATTGCTGGGAACTTATGTCCTTTGAAAAATTTAAAGAAAAAGTAATGAGTGGTTGGGTTAGAACAACCGTACCAGATGGTTCTACAGTTTCAATATTTCCCTTAGGTAACTTTGTAGTTTGGAATACTGATTTGCATGTAAAAGAAACAGAATTGATTAAACACGTAAAAGATATAATTAGAGAACTTCAGGGTAAACCAACGTCTTCGGATATCTGTCGTAAGATTTTTGAAGAATACAATAAAAAACCTTCTGATAAAAATAAGGAGAGACTGAGAAAGGCTTATGAAAATATACCAGAACATAATAGAGTTTATGTATTACATGATATGGATAATAAAGATTATCCGATTAAAAGAATTATATATAATGATGAAAATTAATATGTACTCGGATAAAGAATATATGAACCTTAAACAAAAATATGGCGGTTACTCTAGTTGGGCTATTTGGAATAAAGAGGACTTATGTGACACTGAAGTCATATCTAGATCAATAAAAGAACTTAATTCAAATTATGTTCTTTTAGCTCTGAATAAGTCTATAGATATTGATTTATATTGTTGGAAAAACTTATGGTTCCAACAAAAGTTAAATATGGAAATAAAGGTTTTAGTTTTACTAACACATTCAAGAAAGTCATCGATACAAATCTCTAGAGGTTTAAAGATTAAAATGCAAAAATTCGCTTCTATAAGAAATAGTATTCATGAAAAACAGAAAATTTCCCCCAGTTCTTTAACATTTTTAGAATACGCTTCCCATGTTTTAAAAGATGAAAATTTCGAAGATAAACAAGATGTAATAAGATCGCTTGGAGAGATACTATACATACATAATAAGAATATTTACTCATCCCTTCTCCAATAATTAGTAATATTTCAAGTTACATTTCTTACAATAACAATATCTATAATTTACAATCGTAAATATCACCAGCGTGATTTACAAAAAACGCACGGGAAAATCCATAATTACTTTGTAAATCGTTAATCCCCTGTTCCCAATTAACTCTACCATCAAAGAAATGGTTTATTTTTATACCGAGCCATCTTGCATCAGAGATATTACCTTTGTCCATTTTTTCCTTTTTTTTGATAAAAATATTTTGCACAATTCTCGATATCTGCCTCTGAATATCAAGATCATCGCCCCTATCTCCAATAATGAACTCTACTCTCTTCTTGTCAACATAGTTACTAGTTACCTTTATATTAACTTCAGGAAAAATTGACAATGATGCTATATAGGCGTTTAGGTCATTTGGCTTTGGATTGATAAGCAGATTCTTAAATTTTCTAAATTCTTGGATTTTACAATTAACATGTATAAGTAGTGTTCTGTTCTTCCCAACTATTTTGGACAGTTTCTCCGATTTATTAGCTACATCACATAAATCTAGCAATGGTTCCGAGAACTCCCTTCGTTTTTGATTATTAGAATTTATTGTTTCTGCATTTGTAATTTCAAGCGCATATCTTTTCTTATCAATATAGACATCGTAATCTGGTGGGTCGTTCCCAGGGAGTATTCTTAAATCTTCCATACCAGACTTTACCAAATATTTTTCTATCATTTTCAAGGTATATGTTTCTTCATCCATGCCCATAAATGTATTTTACATTAGTACAGTTAGTGTCAAGCCACCAAAAGCACAATTCAGTTCAACAGTAAGTCATCTAAACAAAGCTTATATCAAACCACTAAAGGATATTTAAGGGAAACGGGTCACTAGAGGTGCCCGTTTTGGCTGGGGGACAGGGATTCGGTAACATGTCTTTCATCTGTAAATTCGCTCCGCTCATTAACATCTGAAAGCACGCTACCCCCGCTCCTTCGCTTCGCTCAGTCCGCATTATTCTCATCCTGTCCTAACAAAAACAACCACAAAATCTAAAGACCTTGTGGCTGTTTTCATGGCTGGGGGACAGGGATTCGAACCCCAATTAACGGATCCAAAGTCCGTCGTCCTACCATTAGACGATCCCCCAACGATATAACAAGATTATAAAACTAAATTTTCAAAAAACTAAAGAACAAAAGAAACTAAAGCAAAAGAGTCTAATCGCAAGGTTCTTTCCGGATGTACACTCACTTCGTTCACATACGAAAAATTGGTGGGTCCGCATGGATTCGAACCAAGGACCTACCGGATGTAAACCGGGCGCTCTACCACTGAGCTACGGACCCAAATTTTCTAAAACCAAATGCTCTAACCAGTTGAGCTAACCACCATAGTAACTTCCTCGCCTGTAATTTTAACATTTATCTACTATCATATAAAATACACACATGAAACTTAGAAAATTTATATTTTCAATTATCATATTAACCACACTTTTGGTGATGATCCTTCTTTTCATAAATGAATTAAAAAGCGGTAGTGATGATACTCAACCTTCAAATACTTCTACTGAAAATGACACTAATTTCAATTCAGTTAAACTTAATAAAGAATTCTCAGATTTAGTTTCTGTTATTCAGAATAGTGAGGGCACTTTTGGTCTTTACATAAAGGATCTGAGTTTAAACACCGAGTATAAATTTAATGAAAACGAAGAATTTTACCCATTATCGTTATATAAAATCCCTATATCGTATATTGTTGTCAAGGATGTTGAAAAAGGAAAATTAAACTGGGAAGATGAGATTATTTACACCAGATCAGATTACTATGACCAATACGGAACTATAGCTTTATCAGGATTTGGAAGTAAGTACACCGTAGATAGAATCATTGAACTTATGATTAGGGAATCAGATAATACGGCACTTAAGATGATAGAAAATCTTCTGGGAAAGGAATATCTTAATTCCGAATTTAAAAAAATTACTGAAAATGAAAATGTGGATCTTTTCAATGAAGAAGAAGTTACCACACCAAAAGCATTCGCCTATATAATTGAAAATATTTTTTTTAAAGTCTCTATGCAAGATCAAAACAGGGAAAAACTTCTTAGTTATATGTACCCTACTGCTTATGATGAAGCCTTAAACCCTTATTTAAGAGAAAATTTAGTTTTCTATCATAAAGTTGGTATATCAGAGGGAATGTATCATAATTGCGGAATTGTTAGAAATGAGGAAAAAAACATTATTTTGTGTTTAATGAGTAAGGATTTTACTGAAGAGAGTTTTAATAGGGTTAACCAATATGTTGCAGAATTTATAAATAATTTCTAAAATTTGCAGATAACGTAAATTTTTATCTTTTTTGGTGAATTATCTGGGAGGATGTTGGGAACTTTTTAATCATTAGTATTGTAAAATAGCTCTGTGAGCACTAAAGGGGGTACATACAATTGTCCTCATCTATTTTTATCATTAATATTAATGAACAATAAAGTGATCGCCAAAGCAAAAAGAAATAATATAAAAGACATCGTAAAAATACATAAAAAATGCGTTGTAGAAACTAATGCAAATACCTACGACTCTAAAGTTATTGAGACATGGTTAGAGCAAATAAATGAAAAAAAATGTGCAGTCTCAATTTGATAGTACTTCCTGGATAGTTATTAAAGAAGATAAAAAAATTATTGGCTTTGCTCAATATGGTTTAGAGGATCAAACTCTATATCAAATTCAAATAGATCCGGATTATCAAGGAAAAGGTTATGGTAAAAAAATATTTGAATATATTGAAAATGACTTTATTGTAAATAAAAGAAATAAAATGATCCTAAATTCTACTTTAAATGCAAAACCTTTTTATATCAATTTAGGGTTTAAACCTTTAGAAAATATATTTTTCGGTGATATAGAAATGGTTCACATGGAGAAGAATTTGTTTAAGTAAAAACTATTCACGAAATAATTAATTAGTAGTGTTATCAACAATCTCAAGGCTTTGGTGGGGAGGGTGGGAATCGAACCCACATAGCCGGTTTTTCAGACCGGTGCCGTGACCGCCTTGGCTACCGCCCCACAGATAGACTTACTAACAATTTTTAGCAAACTTAATATAAAAAACTTAAGAGATATCTAATTCTACCAGCATTTTTCAAATAATTGTAGTTTTGGAGGCCTGGGCGGGAATCGAACCCGCGAATAAGGGTTTTGCAGACCCTTGCCTTACCACTTGGCGACCAGGCCATTTCTACTGTTATCTTTATACATAAATTATACATTAAAGTTTTTCTTCTTCGGGAGAAATTTTACAGAAATTTTTGTAGCTAATTAAAATAGCGATAAACTTGGAGCGACGGACCGGATTCGAACCGGCGACCTTCTCCTTGGAAGGGAGACATTCTACCACTGAACTACCGTCGCATAAACTATGGAGCGACGGACCGGACTCGAACCGGCGACCTTCTCCTTGGCAAGGAGACGTTCTGCCAACTGAACTACCGTCGCAAAAGCTAAAATATTATAAACAATTTAGAAAAAACTTACCAGCTTCCTCCTCCTCCCCCGCCACCACCTCCTCCGGAGAAACCTCCTCCGGAAGATCCGGAGGAAAATCCCGAAGAACTTCTAGTTGATGGCGCAGAAGACGCAGATCTCAAGGAGCCACCGATACTTCTGGTCATACTACTAATAAAGATGCTATTGGTAAAGTTATCACCTTCGTACCAGTTAGGTTTTTGCATAGAAATATCCTTAAATCTTTCTGCCCATATCTTTTCAACCCCAAAAGCTGTCGCATAAGGGAGAAGTTTTTCGAAAAACATTTGATTTTTAGATTGAAAATTAAGTTGCTCGTCTTGAGATTTTAAAAAGTTCATAAGAGATTTAGCTTCGGAGTATTTCTCTACCCCCAATAAACTTCTTTTTGCTGAATTTTTTCCCAGTAGAGAAAACAAGGATAAAGGAATATTCATAGTTGCTAACCCCAAACTAAAAAACACCATATTTTTAACAAATACCGAAGATGGTTTTTCATCAAACATCTGCTTGTTTATCAATATTTCCTCAACTTTTTTATTGAACTTAGAGATACTGGTAAAAATAGAAGTGGATTTTTTTAGTTCTTTGTCCGTAACTTCATTACCTTTTTCAAAAATTGCTTCCAATATTTCAATTTCAAAATCCTTTAGTTCATCTGAATTAGTATCCTTCAATTTAACGAATGTAAAACGATTTTTTTTCTCTTCTTTGATTTTTAAATACCCTCTTTGTGCAAGATGGATTATTGTTGCAGTAAGTTCTTTATGGTCAATAGACTTATCTACAATAAATCCTGTTTCAGCGGGAGTGAATACATTCCCATCGTCATATTTAGGAGGTTCAAACCAAGCAGAAACTATTTTTTCATGAGATTTAGTAAATTTCCTATCTTTTATGTATTTAGATAATACTTTTATCGGTAAAAAAATGAACCAGAATAGTGTTGCTATAGCTATCAGCACTAATATTAAAATTTGGAAAAAACTAGGTTTATCAATCTTAGGTTCCAAGACACCCACAACACCTTTAGGAAGAGATATAACTAGGGTAAGACCCTCTCCGGGTTCCAAAATTTTGCTTGATGAAACCTCTATAACACTATCCATAATATTAATTTCACAAGACTGATCAGTACTCCCATAAATTCCGGAATAGCACAATACACTTATTTGATCTTCCGATACGTTTTCAGGTAGTTTTATATGTGAAACAAATGATTTTATGGGAACATCCCATTCGTTACCTGTTAAATTCCAGTAAAACTCATCGTGATCGGTAAAGTAAGTAAATGAACCCAAAACAGTGTACGTAATTACGTAAGTCTTTATACCGCTAACTAATTTATTTTCATCACCAATTTTTAACTCAATATAATCACCTTTTTTTGATTGATAGAAGTTGTAAGGATTTCCATTGTTGTCACTAACTTCTAAGCCGGTTATCTCGGTAACGTATTTTTTTCCATCTTGATTAGTCTTTTTATAGATCAAATTCCTAACTAAACCGTGTTGTTGATTATTACCAAAGTTATATTCAATGTATTCTTTGAAAGATACTGTACCATCCTTATTTAGCTCTATGTTTGATTGAAAGGATTCTACAGCTTCGGAGGAAGCTTCTGAAATATTGTAGCTACCGAAAACGAAAAAAATTATTAAAAACGTTAAAAGTAGTTTTAATTTTGACTTCATAAACCTTGTCCTTACCCATTTCTCACCAACTCATTTCGGAACCGATCGCTGTTTTAATCCGGTTTTTAACTAACCAACTTTGGTGGACGACGCATTCGCTCCGGCATTCAAGTCCTCAATATCTGCTAATTTTGTAAATTTTACTGGTGGGCGAGACAGGACTTGAACCTGCACGGGTTTTACCCCACAACGACCTCAACGTTGCGCGTATACCAATTCCGCCACCCGCCCTTGTTTATAGTTGAATTATACAGTATTCTGGTGCCGGAGACAGGACTCGAACCTGCAAGTCTTTTGGACACAGCCTTCTGAAGACTGCGTGTATACCAATTCCACCACTCCGGCATATTAGTAAGATTATTATACAAAAGTTTGACGATTAATTTTGTTGTTATTAATCACTTCAAAAAAATAAAAACAGTAAATTTCACACGAAACGAAACGGTGAAAAACAAAAAGCTCGGAAGAGGAGAAAAATTTCCGAGCTTAAAAATTCAATCACTTTATTTTAATTTTATTTTTGTTCTTTTTCTTTCTCTCCTTTGCGTTTTTTTCTGCGTTTTTTGCCTGGTGGTAATTTCTAAACCATCTCGTCCACCTCAGATTGCAATAAGCGCATTTGTATACATCATCAATTTTGGACACTTTTCTCCTTTTCTACTGGTAAGTATTGAAATTAAGAAAATATATTACTATTAATTAATCAAATTTAAAAGATCTTTTGGTTTATAGATTATAAAATCGGGATGATACTTGGATAAAACAGACTCAAAGTTATATCCCCATGTCACAGAAGCTACTTTTATTCCGGCCGATTTAGCAGCTTTGATATCTCTAACTTCATCCCCTATATAAATAACATTCTCCCTACTCATCTTAAATTTTTTGATTGCTTTTTCTAACATTTTATCCTTGTGAAAATAATTCAAAGATGAATATATAAAATCAAAATAATTTAAGTGATTTTTGTTTAAAAATTTTTCTACATTTCTTTTTGAATTTGAAGTTACTATTCCAAGTTTTACCCCGTTGTCTTTTAAAGTAACTAGAATTTTGTCTAAATCTTCAAAACTATTCACATTATCAATTTCGTGAATAAGTTTTTTTTGATACTTAAACATAAACCATAAAAGTTTTGATTTTGGAATATCTAATTCTTTAAAAAATTCTGTTGAATCCATGGATCTAAATTTTTCCATATTTACTTTTTCATCATTTAATAACTTCAGTTTTCTACTAATCTCAGAAGCTGAGTTAATTGTGAAAGCTAAAGTGTCAGCTATTGTACCGTCAAAATCAAATATTAGATTGAGTTGATTTGGATTCATAACTATTTAATGAAACCATATTTGAAGAGAAATAAGCAAATAGATATTTGAAAAAATTTATTTAGTGGTGAGGACGGAGGGATTCGAACCCTCGACACTCCGGTTAAGAGCCGGATGCTCTACCGCTGAGCTACGTCCCCATGTTTAAAACTAACTAATTATACATTAATACATACGAAAAACAGCGACCTGTCCGTTTTCAAAACAAGCCGCTGTTTTATATTAAACGAATTTTCTTACTTTTTCTTTTTCTTCGTTGTAGCTTTCTTTTTTGCTACTTTTTTCTTTGTTGCCATTTTAGGGCCCTCCTTTGGCTAAATAACTACTTGCAAAAACATCTGAATAAATTAATTAAAACGATTCTTCATCTTCATCACTATCCACGCCCCAATCCTCATCTGTAGAATCCCCGGTGTTCATCTCGTCCTTGACCTCAAAATACATGTCCCATTCTTCATCCGTAGCATTATCAGGAAGTGTCCAGCTAGGATCTTCCTCTAACTTTTTTCTTATTTCCTCTTTTGTAATCATATTTTTTCCTCCTGAAACAAAAAACACCTTGCATTTAGCAAAGTGCTTGTTTCTAAAATTTTAAAATAAATTTTTTGGGCAGACATTCATTCATTTTCTTTTATAATAAAATTGTGCAGATTATTTATAAAAATGTCAATATACTCTTTTTGTTTTTTATTTTACTTACAAGATAAAACCAATGTGATTTTAGGAGATAAAAATTACAAAAATTACAAAAATTATCATGGCGCCCCCAGAGGGATTCGAACCCCCGACCCCTCGTTCCGAAGACGAGTGCTCTTAATCCGCTGAGCTATGGGGGCATTAGCGAAAGTTTGAGCTTATACATTATACATAAAAATTTCATGATAGAATTATCAAGATGAAAAAAACCAAAAAGATTATGATAGTATCCTACATTTTAATTTTGGGGATTTTGTCTCTTTATGTTAACAGTGTATTAAAAAAAGAAGATATGGAAACTTATGAGAAAGAAAAGTCTAATTCTGAAAAGGAGTATCAGACAAAAGTAACTTTGAGATATTTTAACGGATCTGATATTTCTGAATTTGAAATAAAACTTAAAAATACAGATACTGTTGAAGATTTGTTGCAAGAATTAAGATCTTCAAAAAAAATTACTTATGAAATAACAAGATACACATACGGAATTGAGATCTCCTCTGTTAATGGAACTCCTCCAACAAAAGGTTATAAGTGGGCTATTCTTTTTAATGGGAATGATATAACATCTAATATAAAAGATATAAATTTAGTAAAAAACGGTATTTACGAACTAAAAATGATACCGAAATAAAATTATCTTTGTATAAGTTTTGTTATTCGTACCTTAAAGCTTCTATCGGATCTTTTTTACTTGCATTGACCGCAGGATAAGTTCCAAAAATTATTCCTACTGCCAATGAAAAACCTAAAGCAAGTGGTATGGCCCAAACCGGAATTACAGCCTTTATTAAAGGCCTTATTGCAATAGTAGTGACCCATCCTAATAATAATCCCAAAACTCCTCCTAAGCTACTTATGAGAATTGCCTCTGCCATAAATTGATTTTTTATATCGGAAGACGTTGCACCTAGGGCTTTTCTTAGCCCTATTTCTTTGGTTCTTTCCGCAACGGATACCAGCATAATATTCATGATTCCTATTCCCCCAACCAAAAGGGAAATTCCGGAAATAGATGCTAATGCTATGGTCAACATATTTAATATATTTTGGATAGATTCTAAGATATCTTCTTGAGTCATTACTGTAAATTTGTCTTCTTTTAAGTCTTTAAGCAGGGCCAATTTAACTTGTTGTTGAGCTTGTTCCAAATCAACATTATCTTTTACTTTTACTACAATTGATGTTATACCCGTGGCGCTAAACTCATCCATAACTGTTGTGTAAGGCAAGATGACAGATTCATCATAATTGGGACTTTTTTTAGCTAATAGACCGACAACTTCGTATGATTTTCCATTTATTTTAATTTTTTTTCCTATTGGATTTTCCTCTCCAAAAAACTTCTTTCCCAAATTATTTCCCAACACAACAACTCTCGAACTATTTTCCTGTTCAACACGATTAAAATATCTTCCCCTTTCTATATTAGAATTAAAAATGTCATTGGCTTCGTAATTAACTCCGAGTAATAATAGAAAATATTCTTCGGTTTTATATTTTATTGTTTGGTACGTTTGACTTTGAGGGGTAATGTAATCTACATAATCTTTGGCTGTTGACTCTATCATATCCACATGTTTTTCTTTTAAATTTGTGCTTACTAGAGCACTTCCCGCAGTTTGTCTTTGCCCCATCTCAATTTTTCCATTTACGACAAAAATTAAATTAGATCCGAGATCTTCAAAGCTACTTACCACATATTCCTGAACTCCTCCTACTAAAGAAACTAAGGAGATAACAGCAAAAACACCAATTATTACACCGAGCATGGTTAAAAAAGACCTGACTTTATTCAAAAGCAATGCTTTTGATGCTGTAGATAAAATTTCTTTAGCGTTCATCTATTATTTCTCCATCTTTCAAAACAATTTCTCTTTTCGCTATTTTTGCAAGATCTTGATCGTGCGTAACTAAAACTATAGTTCTTCCCTTTTTATTTAAATCCAGAAAAATTTTTTCTATCTCATCACCTGTTTTAGAATCTAAATTTCCTGTTGGTTCATCTGCCAATATTAAAGAAGGGTTGTTTATCAAAGCTCTGGCTATAGCAACACGTTGTCTTTCCCCACCGGACAACTCATTAGATCTGTTGTTTAACCTATGTTCAAGGTTCACTTGCTTTATCACCTCTAAAGCCATTTCCTCATGTTTTTCTTTAGGAACTTTACTATAAGTTAATGGAAGTATTACATTTTCAAGAACTGTAGTTCTTTGTAGAAGATTAAAGGTTTGAAAAACAAAACCTATCTCGGAGTTTCTTATTCGAGCAAGTTCTTTTTCATTCATTCCTTTAGTGTTTTTTCCATTAAGTATTAACTCCCCCGAAGTTGGTGTATCAAGCAAACCCAACATGTGCATAAGTGTAGATTTTCCCGATCCGGACTTGCCTGTAATGGACATGAAGTCTCCCCTGTTTATTACTAAGTTAACATTGCAGACAGCTTTTATGACGGTATCTCCAATAAGATAACTTTTACAAAGATTTTTTGTTTCTAAAACGGGAGTCATATCAATTGATAATTATAGGAATAAATCCTTCCTGTATCTCAACGCTCTCTGTAGCAGGTACCACGATGCTTTTTCCTGTTAAATCCGTTTTTACCTCTGTATACAAATCACCTTCCAATCCTATCTCAATTGGTAGTTTTTTAATCTTTTTCGATTCAACCACCCAAACATAGGGATTGCTGTCTTCATCATAGGATATTTCATTAAATATTAGGGAAGGCACTGCTCTCTCTGTTTTTTCAGTTATAATATTAATTTCTCCTGTCATTCCTACTTTTATTAACTCTTTATCATTATTAAATAAACTTTTAACAACAAAACCACCCCTAGTAGGATCAGAGTATAGGGGTAAGGAAGAAACCTTTCCTTTAAAAATTTGATCTTCGTAAGCATCTAATTTTATCTCAGCATCCATCCCTTCTTTAACAAGCCCGAAATCTTCCTGATCTAAAACTATTTCAAACTCTACTTCAT
>DAOSPG010000007.1:7131-9564 GCA_035374605.1 bacterium | reverse complement strand
TCTTTAACAAGCCCGAAATCTTCCTGATCTAAAACTATTTCAAACTCTACTTCATTTAAATCTGCAACCACCAAAACAGGAGAACCGGCAACAGCTGTTTCCCCTTCTTTTTTTTGAATACTTAGAACGGTGCCGTCAAACGGAGCATAAATATAGTAATTGGATAAAATGGCTAGCTGAGCTTGATAAGAAGCCTCTGCTTGGCTAATTGCTTCATTGTATTCTCTTAATTTTATTTCGTAAGAAGATTCCCCGCCCAAAAGCTTTTCGTTTGTATGTTTTTCCTCTTCAAATAATTCTTTCTGTCTAATTCTTACATCTCGTGCATCTTTATAAGATTGAACCACTTCTCTTTGCGAAGATACGTCTAAATAAGCAAGAAGTTGACCTTTTTTTACAGATTCATTCTCCTCTACGTTTATTTTTACAATTTTCCCATTGGTTAAAAATGAGAGCTCAGCGTAGTCCTTTGGCTTTACAGTACCCGACGCGGAAACAGTTCTACTCACTTCTCTATCCTGAACCTCAACTTTTCTAACCAATGCTGTAATGGATGTTTTTCTTCTAAAATAGAAAAATATCCCCAATAATAATATTGCAATTAACATTGCTTCTTTTACTATTTTTGGTAATCCTGTTTTTTTCATAATTATGATTATGATATCATTTTAGCATGCAATATAAATTTAAGCGTAACCACCCTGTCAGAGAAATTAATAGTTTTAAATACGCTTTTGAAGGCTTAATGCACGCTTTTTTCACCGAACCAAACTTCAGAATCCAGGTGTTCATTGTAGCATTTTCAATTATTCTAAGCAAACTTTATAAAATAACAAGAACAGAATGGTCCATCCTGATTGTCTCTCTTGGGTTGTTGTTAATTGTAGAATTGCTTAATACCGTAATCGAAGAAATAATGGATCAATTGATGAAAGAATACAGTGAAGGAACAAAAATAATAAAGGATGTTTCTGCCGCTGCGGTATTGACTGCATCTTTCGTTGTTTTAGCAAATCTCATAATTATCTTTTGGCCAAAAATTTTCTAACAAAAATAGTTGATTTATCGGTTTCTATATTAAAAACCTTTTTTAATTATTTCTTCTAAAGTTCCCGGCTCCATCATGTAAACTCTTACTCTATCAGAACCATTTCTAGTTAGAGTGTAAACAGGATCGTATTTTTCAACCCAATAAGCGGCTTTTTCATTTTCTATAACTTCTATAAAACTTTGAGGACTTTTAACATAAACATATATTCCAGATTTTTCGTAGTTTCTATCAAATTTTAAATAATAACTTGATATTTCTTTTTTTTCGTTTGTAGAGTACGCCTGAAGCTCGGGGTGTAATTTTGCAAAATTTCTGATTCCTTCCCAATCTCTATAATAAGGAAATCCGAATAAACTTAAATGATAAGATTCATCGGGTTTTCTTAAAGTCCAGATTAAAAAATTTTTATTTTCCCAAGGGTACTCTTGTTCATTATTGATAAAAATCGCATAACTTTGAGCAGTTAAAAATAGAAACACTAAAAATATTCCTAAAAAATTAAAAATTTTAACGAGTTGGATTTCAAATATTTTAAAAATAAAACTTTCTATTGCCACTATTCCAAAACCCAACAAAATAAAGGATGGGATGATGTAGTTATAAATGTGAGTGCCTGAAATGTACACGTATTTTTCAAGAAAAATTACATTTATAAATATCCATAAAAACAAACAGATTACTCTTAATTTATCTTTGCTTATAGATCTCATTGTATCTGTGGTATAAGAAAAAAAGTATGTCACAAAAGAGGGAAGCTTTTTGATTTTTAAAATTAAATCGGAGAAAAATCCCAGAACAATAAAGAATCCGCCTAAAGCCGCTAAAATAAAATAAATTTGAAGCGCATAAATTGGCTGATAAACTCGAAATAAGTACTTTGAACTAGAAATCTTTCCTGAGGTAACACCGCTAATTCTACTGGACCAGTAATCAGTTGTGGATTCCCCAATGTTTCTAAAAAAAGGAAAGTAAAAAGTTGCCAATAACCCGGCAGAAATAATTCCTGCTGATACAAACGTTAAAATTTTATCCTTTTTTTCAATTTGAGGATTCCTGAACCACTTAAAGAGAAGATAAAAGACAAAAGGAAATATAAAAACACCATCATAATGAGATAATATTGAAATGGCCCAACACAACAAACCTAAATATATTCCCGATAATCTATATTTTTTGTCTTCATTTGCTAATGAAAGAAAATATAGACACAAAATTGCAAATAATATAACAAACGATTGATATTGAACAATTCTTGAAAAAGCAATAAAAAAGCCATTTGTGGCAAAAAATAAAGAGGAATAGAAGGCTATTTTGTTTCCAAAATGAATTTTTACGAATTTATAGAAAAAAACAACAGCGAAAATTCCTGCTATTGCAAAAGG
>DAOSPG010000007.1:2797-7031 GCA_035374605.1 bacterium | reverse complement strand
TTTTTACGAATTTATAGAAAAAAACAACAGCGAAAATTCCTGCTATTGCAAAAGGCAGCCTGGTAAAAAACTGGTTTTCATAAAGAGGATCAAAAAACTTAATAATGTAAGTGATGAGAAATTGTACAGGACCTTTCTTTTGATCTATTAAGAAGCTTCTAAGAGACTGGCCACTTTTGGGAAGATAAAATGCCTTTATCTCATCTCCCTGATAATCAGAATAACCAAGATTAACGAGTCTGAGAAACGAAGATAATAAAAAAACTACAATGATTTCAAGATTTTCTTTAATATGTTTAAAAACTGATTTTTTCTTCATTTTTATTATTTTACCCCGTAAATATAAAGTTCATTCATCGCTCTGGTAACGGCCACAAAAGCCTCTTTTGCTTTATAAAATGTTCTGATTTTCTTTAGATTAAGATTTAGTATGTAAACTTCGGAAAATTCTAATCCTTTGCAATCATCCGATTTCATAAAATATACACCATTAGGTATGTAAGTTGTTTTTTGCTTGGAATTTAATTCAATAAAATTATTTTTTATTCCGTTGATTTCTATTTCGTTTATTTCTTTTTTAACGTCGTTAAACCTAAAATCAGGGGATTCAAAAACTATTACACCTATACTTTTTTCTACTTTTTTTACTTCTTTAGAAAAATTTTCAATAAATTTTTGGGTCATTTCGGTACTACTGCGGGAAATTTCAACTAACGGCTCCTCCCCTACTCTATTTATTGATTTTGGAAGGTATTTTCGGGTAAAGGGTTTAAGTATTTCATTTGCAAATTTTATTATTTGCTTTGTACTTCTGTAGTTTGTAACTAATTTAAATTTTGCAGCCGATTTTGCATCTTCAATTACTTTCGGAATATCCTCCCATTTCTTAATCCCGTCTTTTTCCAAAGACTGGTTCAAATCCCCAAACAGGGCAAATCTACCGCGTAGTACAACCTTATCTAAAAATAAGTATTCCAATAAACTAAAATCCTGGGCTTCATCTACAATGCAATACTCAAACTTTTTGAAATTTCTTACTCCAATAAGTTCGGAATAAATGTACATATAAACTAAAACTTCTGAATAACTTATTTTGGATGAAGTATTTATATTAAATTCCTTTGCTTGTTTATTTATTTCTATATTTAAAATTTCATTTTTTATACTGTTAGCTTTTTTAAGTATTTTTCTTAGATTAGCTATGTTTTCTTTATGTAACCAAGAACCAACCCCATCAGGATTAATTTTCAACTGTCTTTTCTGAAATAAGATTTCCTCCGTTAAATCCTGAATAAGTTCAACGACATTTTCGTATGGGGTTTCATCATAGCTATATTTAAAACTGGCATAAGATTCAAAATCGGGATCCTCAAATATACTCAGTATCTTTTTTTCAAAAACCTTTTGAGTTTCAACCATTTTTCTTTGTAGTTTTCTTATCTTCTCCAATGTATATTTACTGGTGTCAACTTCCTTATCCAGATCAAAATCTAAATTTAATTTCTCTCTTAAAATAAAATTGTAAATTACATCTCTCTCTGTTTTATATACAACATCAAAAATTCCAAGTTTCGGAAACAATGTTGATAGGTAACCACATAATATTTGACTTTTTGTTACCATTAAACATCTGTCGGAATGTATAATTTTCGGATAATTAAAAAATATATGAGCTAACTTGTGTATTGCCACAGTGCTTTTTCCACTCCCCACACAGCCTTGTACAATACAAACTTGTCTGGGATCGCATTCAATTATATCCAACTGGGATTTTTGGATGGTTTGAACAATATCCTCCAGTACACCGCCGGTTCTTTTTTGTATTTTTTTGCTTATTATTGTTGTCTCATCTAATTGAAGATCGTTATTATAATATCTAAGCAGCGTGCCATCATAAATTTCAAACGTTCTTTTTAATTTAAGATCACGTATTTCTTTTCCGGCAGGGGTGTCATAGGTTACATTTTTTTGCGGATATCTATATCTGTAATATACGGAAGCGACTTTACTCCTCCAATCGGTAATTATCGGTTTATCTTCTGTATATGAAAATTTTCCTATGTAATATTTTTCAGTTTTTTCGTTATCTGGATTGAAAAGATCAATTCTTGAAAAATACGGTTCAGAAAGAAGAAATTCTAATTCACTTAAAGTTTGAAATTTGTTTTTTATATTGAAAGTAGAGTTTTTTTGATGCAATTGATCTAACAAAATATCAAAATCGCTTACCGTAAATCCATATGAGCTTGAACCATCTTCTCTAAGTTCCTTTAATCTTTCTAAATTTTCCTTTCCTAAAGCTTCAAGACTTTCATTTAAAACTTCTTTGGCATTTCGAAGTTTTTCCAACACCATTTTCAAATGTTCTCTTTCTAGATTTAATTCTTTCTCATTCATAAAATAAAACCCTCCTTCCCGACAAGTACAATAAATTCTCCCTTCAATTTCTTCCCTCTTATTTCTTCGTATATAGAATCAGCATATCCTCTTGAAATTTTTTCGTGAAGTTTAGTAATCTCCTGAGATAAGCATACATATCTATTTCCTAAATTTTCTTTTACTTCTAACAACAACTTTTCTACTCTAAAAGGAGACTCGTAAATTATTAAAGTGCAGTCTAAATTTCCATATTTTTTTAAGATATTTGCTCTATCGTTGGAAGATCGGGGTAAAAAACCAATAAAGCAAAATTTGTCTGTTGGAAACCCGGACGAAACTAAAGATGATATTGCCGCACAAGGTCCCGGGATAGAAACAATTTCAAAATCTCTTTTTATAAGGTCACGAACTAATTTATATCCGGGATCCGAAATTAAAGGAGTACCGCTGTCTGAGACTAAAGCCAGGTTTAGGCCATTGTCCAAATATTCTACTATCTTTGAGAAAATCCGATCGTGATTTTGATCTCTATAAGAAACTTGAGGTTTATTTATTTCGTATTTTTTTAAAATTTTATCGGTTTCCCGGGTATCTTCTGATAATATAATGTCCACTTCTTTTAGCTTCTCAATTGCTCTGAGAGTTATATCGGAAATATTACCAATTGGCGTAGATATAATATAAAGTTTGCCCTTTTCCATAATCCGTGTGTGACTGGGGCACAAGCCCTATTCACTCGCACATCATACCATTTTTCAAGTCTATATACCAACTTTAAGGCACAAAAGAGCAAGATTTATGTTTTTAGAAAAAAAACGAGGAAAATTTACTTTAACTTTTGGACTTCTCTATGAAGAGTGTGTTTCTTTAACACGGGATTATATTTTTTCAATTCCAATTTCTTTTCTGTGTTCATACGATTTTTCTGCGTTACATAAGTACGCTTTCCTGTTTCCGTACACTCTAATCCTATCAAAATTCTATTTCCTTTTTTCTTTGCCATGTCAGGTAATATATTATAAAAATGCAAAATATGCAACGAAAAAATAAACTTAAAAAGAAAAACATGTTAATTTATGGGAATTTACAGGTTTAAACTATGGTAAAATCAAGGTATTTCACATGAAAGAATACGATCATAAGACAATAGAAGAAAAATGGAAAAATAAATGGTTTCAGGACAATATTTATGAAGCAATAGATTTTTCCGAAAAGCCTAAAAAATATATTTTAGCGGAATTTCCTTATCCATCCGGCACATCTCTTCACGCCGGCCATATGATGAGATACACGGCTCCGGATGTTTATTCAAGATATCTAAGAATGAAAGGATATAATGTGCTTTTTCCAATGGGATGGGACGCTTTTGGACTTCCCGCTGAAAATTACGCAATAAAAACAGGGATACATCCTGCAATAATTACTAAGGAAACAATAAAAAAATTTAAAGAATCTTTTCTGAAAATGGGATATGGTATTGATTGGTCAAGGGAGATAGATACTACTGACCCAAAATATTTTAAGTGGACGCAATGGCTTTTTTTAAAATTTTTTGAAAATAAACTTGCTGAGTATAAGGAAACCCCGATATGGTGGTGTGAAGAATTAAAAACGGTTTTAGCAGACGAAGAAGTTATAACAGATAAAAATGGAAATAAGGTGTCGGAGAGAGGAGAAAAACCTGTTGAAAGAAAAATGATGAAGCAATGGGTTTTGAAAATTCCTAAATACGCTGAAAAATTGTTGGAAGGACTTGATAAAGTAGATTTTCCCGAATCTATAAAGGCGGCGCAAAGAAATTGGATTGGAAAAAGCGAGGGTGCAAATATCTCGTTTGAAATTAATGGAGATAAAG
>DAOSPG010000007.1:0-2697 GCA_035374605.1 bacterium | reverse complement strand
TGGATTGGAAAAAGCGAGGGTGCAAATATCTCGTTTGAAATTAATGGAGATAAAGTTGAGGTTTTTACAACCCGCCCCGATACTATTTTTGGGGTAACTTTTATGGTATTTGCACCCGAGCATCCATTTGTAAAGAAAGTTTGGGATAAAATATTAAATAAAGATGAGGTGGAAAACTATATTAAGAGGTCTAAAAATAAATCTGACTTAGAGAGGCAGATTGAGAAAGAAAAGACAGGAGTAATGCTAAAAGGCATTACAGCAAAAGTTCCCTTATCAAATAAAAATGTACCTGTTTTTATAGCAGATTACGTTTTAATGGATTATGGTACGGGAGTGATAATGGCAGTTCCGGCTCATGACGAGAGAGATTTTCAATTTGCAAAAAAGTACGAAATGGAAATTGTGCAGGTAATAAAAGCTGAGCAGGAAACAGATAATTTTGAAAATATTGAAAAAGAAAAAACCGATTACAACAATAGTGAACCTGTCAACGAGTGCGTTTATTTAGGCGAAGGAACAATGATTAATAGTGATAAGTACACAGGAATGAGGTCAGAGGAATTTAGAAAAAAGGTGGTAGAAGATTTAGAAAAATTTGGATTAGGAAGAAGTTCGGTTAGCTACAAAATCAGAGACTGGGTTTTTTCCAGACAAAGATACTGGGGGGAACCTATACCGCTGGTGCACACGGAAAACGGTATAGAAGCTGTTTGTAATACTAACGATATTGATGAAGTTAATAAAAATCTTCCGTTAGAACTACCTGATGTACCTGATTTTAGTCCTACTTCTGATGGAACGAGCCCTCTCGAAAGAAATCCCGAATGGGTAAATATAGTTTTTAAAGGAAAACCCGCGCGCAGAGAAACAAATACGATGCCGAATTGGGCAGGATCCTGTTGGTACTACATAAGGTATACGGATCCTAAGAATGATACGGCTTTTGCCGACATGGAAAAAATGAAGTATTGGTTGCCTGTGGACAGATATTTTGGCGGGGCTGAACACACTACTCTTCACCTTCTTTATTCCAGATTTTGGCACAGGTTTTTTTATGATTTGAATCTGGTACCCACAGAGGAACCTTACAGATGGAGATTAAATGGAGGACTTCTGTTAAATCCCGAGGGTACAAAGATGTCAAAATCAAAAGATAACGGGGTAAATCCGATGAATGAGATAGAAAATTACGGCGCTGACTCTTTAAGGATGACTATCTGCTTTATGGGACCGTACGATGAGACTTACCCATGGAATCCCAATATTATAAAAACTATAAATAAATTAATTAGAAATATTTATTCTTTAGAAGACAGGGTTTCAAATGAAAATAGTGATGAAGCACTAATAAAAGCATATAACGTAATGGTTAAAAATGTGTCCGAAATGCTGGAAAATCTTAAGACGAATACGTGTATAAGTGAAATTATGATTTTTGTTAAAAATTTGCAAAAATCTCAATACATAGGTAAAGATGTGTGGTTGGGTTTTCTAAGAGTCCTGGCTCCATTTGCTCCCTTTGTAGCAGAAGAATTATGGCAAAACACTAATAATTATTCAGAGTGGAAAAAAGAAAATAGTGTTCATCTTCAACCTTGGCCTGATTATGATGAAAAATATACTGAAAATGAAATAATTACGATACCTGTTCAAATAAACGGGAAAGTTAGATCTGAAATAAAGATTAACAAGGAAGCCGTGGGAGAAGAAATTAAAAAAGCAGCACTTTCAGATGAAAAAGTAGCCAAGTATCTTGATGGCAGAAATGTTAAAAAATGGATTTATGTTAAGGACAAAGTAATAAATATAGTCATATAAAATTTACAGAAAATTTTTACTTATTTTTTTACTTTAATTTATTTTAATTTTACTTCAGTTCAAATGTAACGATAACGGACTTGGAAACTGTAGTTGATCCGGGTTCTATGGGAGTGCCTCCCACCCCGACATCATAATATTTATCTAGTGTGTAAACAGGGCTCCCTGAATCTATATTTTCTTCAATCTTTAGAACTTTTCCTACTTTTCCTCCCATACCTTCCGCCATTTTCTCTGCTTTATTTCTGGCATCTTCTACAGCTTTAGAAAGAAGCTCTTCGTCGTTAGTGTTACTTTCATCAATAACTAAATTAGGACCCCATAAACTGGAATTCTCTACTTCAGCAAGTAATGCGGTTAATTCAATAGATCTGCTCAAATCTCTTAACTTTACGTCTATTGTATAGCTTGCATACCATTCATTGGGTTTGTACTTTGTCACACCATCTTCTATGTAAGGTTCTTCCCTTTGATAGATACTCAAATTTTGGGTCTTTATGTCTTTGGAATCAATACCGAATTCTTTTATTTTTTCTATTGTTTCAGTAACCTTTTCATTTAAAGATTCAATAGCTTTTTCTTTATCAATATCATGGTATTCAATTGTTAAAGAATATGAGGATATTTGATTTTCATAATCTGCTTCTGCGTTTCCTGTAACGGTTATGGTTTTTTTATACAAATTTTTATGGTTATAAATACCATAACCGACTCCCGCCAAAGCCAATAGGACTAAAAATAAATGAAATATATTTATGTGCTTGATTTTTTCTTTCATATTTAAAATAATACCACAAATAATTTTTGCGCGTAGTATAATCGTCCTCGTGAAAGAAGTAAAAAAAGGTCTGATAAAAAATGAGTCTGAAATAAAAA
>DAOSPG010000006.1:15402-24165 GCA_035374605.1 bacterium | reverse complement strand
GGAGACGGTCTTCTAACATCCCGATAAGTTTCTCTTAATTTTTTAATCGTATCTTTCAACGGGATATCTAACGGATCCTCAGAACCTTCTTCCAACGTAGTTTTTAGGTAATCCTCTAATTTCCTTCTACTTGATGTGGGAGTCAAAGTTATCAGCTCATGTTGAACCACAGCCAAATTATCATATAAAAACGCTGTAGGTATTTGTGGCTCTTTTTTCCAAACCCGCTGAGTCGGGGATGTAATAGCTCTATAAAAATTCACCAGCCACTCATCTAAACCTCTCTCTTGAACGGGTACAAAAGCAAGTCCTATAGCCAAAATAGCAAAAAATAAAACAGCAGGCCATTTAAATAAACCCGGAATATTAGTACTGAAATAAGCAAGCAAACCAAAAACTAACAAATAGGAAAACTGACGCATGGTTAATTCCCCAATTAACTTAAATTCCACATCCATTATGTTTTGTGGAACAGCGTGCTGCACATTAGATTGGGGCATTTGAGCTGAAGGCATTGTCTTAATTATATTGCTGTAATGTGTTTAAGGCAAGAAAATTCTATTTGAAATACACATAATATTCGATATCTCTTACAAAAGTCCCTTCTGATATTAAAGAACCATCGGTATAATTTAAATCCTTAGAAAATTCTTTTATTACTGAACCGAACGGAGGTGTAAATTTAAAAGAAAATTTATCCTCACTAGTTCCGGCCTGTTTTTGCCAAATTAAGGAGTATGAACCGGCATCCTTGGATAAAGAAATATTAACAGGAAGATCATAATTCAGTATCAATCTAACCGAACTTTTGGGAGGAAGCTGAAAATTGGTTTCGAAAGAAGTATATTTCCCAACTTTTGATGTTAAAACTCTATCAAATATATCTTCCTCCTCTTTTTCACTAAATATAATCTTTGCTCCCGTGAGTTTTGATCCATCTTGAGTCAATACTCTAACATAGTTTGTATAAGGCCCTCCCGGCCAGGCATTGCTTTCAGCCTTATTTTCGTAATCAAGATATAAAGATGCTCTAAGCAAACCATCTCTGGTCATAGAACTTATTTCGTAACTCATATTTTGATCAACATAATAATTTGACTTTGTCCCTCCTAAATTTGCGTTCACTATAAACAAATAATCCCCATCCGTATCAACTAAAGAACCATCCCATCTTTTTTCCTTTAGAAGAGAATTTATCGGACTATTGGAAAAATATATTTGAATATGCCGTTGATCAAGCGATTTTTTTAACTCCTCGGCTAGTTTTGGAAAATCTTCTTTCTTCAAGGAAAAAATTCTTTCTAGTAACTTTCCTCCAAGATTTGTCAAAAAGGATTTTTTATCCGTTGATCCTTCTTTATAATCAAAACCGCTATAATACTGCGTTCTTTCATCAATATTTTCTGCATTTATATCTTCGTTATAGGCAGCTAAAAAAATAGGTCCCGTAACTCTAAGGAGATTTTCCACAAAATTAAGATCAACAGCTATATACCCATCAATTGTTTCTCCCGTGACTTTAAAGTAAATATCATCAAAAGTTTTTGCGGATTTTGTAAAATCGGGGTCCCAGTTAGAATTTCTGAGATACAGTGTATCTTCGTCTAAAAATTCTTTAATTGGATCAGGAGGGATAGATTGAATATTTCTGATTTCTATCTGGCCGTCAGGATTATAGATATCATCAATAATAATATTTTTTATCTTGCCTGATTCAATTGTTACAACCGCATAAGAACCAATAAAACCTCCTGTAGGTCTTATTTCATTTGAATTTTGAAACCAGATTATATATTTTTTTTCGTCGGTTACTCCGAGCAGCTCAGGCAATCCGGAAATAATAATAGAAACAGAGTCAACTCCTTCTTGAGCAGTAGGGAGAATATTTTTAAAATACTGTACGTCATCCTTGTACTTCTCCGGAACAAAAGACTCGTCCACTAACGATATATCAGCTTCGGCCATTTTAATATAATCGCCCGTACTTTTTACACTTGATTTCGCTTTTTCAAAAAGACTTACATCAACGGTAGATGGACTGTCGGGTCTAATTGATTCCAACACGGATTCCAGGGGTTTTATTGCCTCCGAGCCAAAATTAGCAGCTCTGGAAAAAAGCATCGCCGAACTTAATAATTTCTCATAAGAAGCATATTCCTGATCTTTTCCCGCTAAAGAAAAAGCCCACTTTAGTCTTTTGAGAGAAGAAAGACTATTTCTAAAATTCTCGTAAGCCGAAGAGGACTCTGATAATAGATCTTTTGAATCAATGGTTAAAACACTTTTTTCTAACGATTTCAGAGAAGACACCCCGTTTTTAACATTAAAATATATTGAAAAACCTGGTATTCCGACAAAAACTATTACTGCCGCTATAATAATAGCTAAAATTGACCCCGCGTATCCCACATCAGCTCTTACTCTATTACTAAAGCCACCAATATTTCCTTTTTTCCCTTTAATTTTCGGACGTTTTCCAAACACGTTAAAACGCTTCTTTTTAACAAACATTTGAGAAGAATCCGATGCACTATCTCCTTGAAAATCTTCTTTTACAGGACCTTCTTCCAAGTCAACTTTTTTGGGCTTAGAAGTTATTTTTATTCCTTGCAAAGAAGATATCGTTTCGGGCAGAACTAATTTACTTTCAACTTTTTTCTCCAGATATTTTGCCGGCTTAAAAGCGTTTACATTCGGCGAATAATTAAAAGATTCAAGAGTTTTCATAATCCCCTCTTTCATCGAAACTTTGGGTTTCCAGCCAATTTCTTTTACATTGGAAGTATCCGGAACAGGAAGATCGGATTTAAAATCAGTAAGACCCTTTTTAAATTGTATTGATAATTTAGAGTCAGCAACACTTCTAACTAAATATGCGGCCTCTAAAGAAGATATTGGATTTTCAGGAACAAGGGAAAATATCTTTCCTGAAGTATTTTCACTAAATTGCGCTTTTACTATTCCCGAAATAACATCAGATATATACAAATAATATTCTTTTTCTACTCCATCCCCGTAAATATCTATTGAAACACCGTCCAAGACATTTTTAATATACCCTCCCAAAAAACCACTTGAGGATAGATCCATTCTCGGCCCGTACACCTCCGGAAGACGCACTATTCTAGCATCTAAATTATATTTTTCTTGATATTCCCAAACTAAAGCTTCTGCAAATCTCTTGGCTTCTAAAAGACTGAATCTATTTTCTTCGTTTTTTGTCACACCAAAATAATTTGGAATGTCAGATTGAGAAACGTTAATCTTGTAAATATCTATTGTGGAAGCTAACAAAAATTTGGCGGAGGATTTTCTTGCTAAATCAAGAAGGTTTTTAGTTCCAAGAGAATTAGTAAAAAGAGCATCTAAATTCAGGTACTCTTTACTATAAAAATACTCTTCGAGACCGGCAAGATGAAAAATATAATCTACGCTTTTTATATCTTCAGGAATACCCTCATTTATATCAACATCATAAAGAGCAAAATTAGGTTCATTTAAAAGATGCTTAACATGTATTTCTTTTCCTGTGTTGAAATTATCAAGAACAATCACACGGGCTTTATTCCACAAAAGATACTCAGCAAGATGCGATCCAATGAAACCGGCCCCTCCGGATATTAAAACGGTAGGAACTAAAGGTGATTTACTTATAACTTGTTGTTTTGGCATTTGGGCAGTATCAACTTAAAAACTACTTGTTTAAGTATACAAAATTATTTCTATATCTTCACTATTTTTTTATATTTCAGCTAATAGACAGCTGTTTTTGCGGTATAATTGGATCTGCAATGGAACTAAAAAAAATAATCAAAACAATTGAAAAAAACAGGCCTTTTCTTATAACAGCAACTTTTATCGGGTTAGTTTTAGGAATTATATTTTACTTTCTACCTTCTAAATACATATCCTCGGGTTCTTTTTATGTAAGCAAAAAAACCGACAAATCTTTAGACTTTTTCACCTATGAAGGCTACTACGCCCAACAATCTGCTATAACGTACGCCGATTCGGTGATAACTTTAGCAAAAAGCGTGGATATTAAAAAAGATGTTTTGGAAAAAATGAATCAGCCTATAAACGAAAAAAACCTTAGGGAATTGAACAAATCAATAAAAATCAAAAAGGCAGGGCCTCAAATAATAAGCCTTGAAATAAAAGGAAGAACTTACGAATTAGCGGAGGAGACATGGACAAAATTCTCAGAATCCCTGATAAAAAAGTCAGAGGAGATGAACGAAAATAGTGACGAAAAATTAGTGGTAAATACAGTTTCAGAAAAACCGCTTACAAGAAAAGCATATAGATCTCCATGGGCGTTTGGAGCCACAGGAGTTCTTGCTGGACTGGCATTGGGGATTCTTGTGATGTGCGGAAAAGAGTATTTTAAAAATTATTAAAACCGCGGAGAAATCTCATGAAATTATTCATACATACAGACGGAGGAGCAAGAGGAAATCCCGGTCCCGGTGCTATCGGCATAGTGATAGCCAATGAAAAAAAAGAAATAATTAAAGAAATTGGAAAATTCATAGGCAGATCCACAAATAACGAAGCAGAATATCGAGCCGTAGTGGAAGCATTAAAAACATGCGGGGAGAAGAAAAATCTGGATATAGAGTTCTTTATAGACAGTCTTCTAATTGTAAATCAACTAAACGGAAAATTTAAAGTAAAAGAACCAAGAATGAAAAAATATTTTGACGAAATAAAATTACTAGAAAAAAATTTTAAGTCCGTAAAATACACACATATTGAAAGATCCAGAAATTACGCGGCGGATAAAATAGTTAACGAAGTACTAGACAATGCACGATAAGACCAAAATGAAAAGAAATAAGATTAACTCCTGCAAATTAGCGATAATAAAAACCTTGTCATACAGCGGAGTATTTGGTTACCCACTCACTTTCTACCAAATCACAAATAACTTAATATCAAGAAACAGATTGCCAAGAAAGAAAATAAAAAAAGAATTAGAAAATCTTGTTAAGACAAATATAGTAAAAAAAACCAAAGGAAAATACATTATTTCGGAAATAAAAGGCCACGATGCAAATAAGAGGAAGAAAAATTCTCAAGAAATAATAGAAGAAAACAAGCCGTTTATAGATGTATTAACAAAAATTCCGTGGATAAAAATGATAGCCATAACGGGATCGGTTGCAAACTACGATGCAAAAAGAGAAGAAGATATTGATCTTCTTTTCATTACAGAAAAAGACAGGTTGTGGATAACCAGGGGTTTTGTATTCTTAATGTTAAAAGTAATGGGAAAATTGCCTAAAAAAGAAAACGAAAGGAAGATATGCCCGAATATTTTTATTGATGAGAGCAGAATGGCTTGGGCAAAAAAGAAAAGAAACCTGTATGTAGCTCAGAATATAATTTCCATACAACCTCTTGCTTGGAGAGATGACACTTACTTTAACTTTATGGAAGAAAATAAATGGATTTTCAAATATTTTAATAATTTCAAAATAAATTTCCCCGGTAAAAATAGTAAGAAAATCCGTAGAAAGAATTTTTTATTTAGAAATTTAGAATCTTTAGCCAGAAAGACACAAATTGCGCACATGAAAAACAAAATTACTACAGAAGTGTTAAATGATAGATTAATTCATTTTAATAAAAATGATGTAAGTAAAGAAATACTCCGCAAATACAAGAGAATTCTTAAAAAAACTATAGGGGCTATTGACAATTAGCACTCTGGGTGTTAAACTGATAACGAAAAAAAGACGAGTGGTGTTAGTTTTCAATCGAAAGGAGGCGATAGATATGGCGATAGTTAAATGGAATAGATGGGGAGTGCCTGCCGTCTTTGACGAAGATAATTGGTTGAGTCAATGGTTTGATATTGCCGGAACTTCCACAGGATTAGATATATACGAAACTAATGATTCTATTGTGGTTGAAGCTCAGGTTCCCGGTATAAAAGAAGAAAATATAGAAATAAATATTGATGGAAATGTTCTGACTATAAATGCAACACAAAAAGAAACTGAGGAACAAAAGAGCAAGAAAAAGGCAATATACAAATCAACCCGACAAACTTCCTTCAACTATTCTACTAACTTACCCAGAATAGTTGATCCGTCAAAGGCAGAGGCCGATTTAGACCAAGGAATACTAAAGATCACAATTCCAAAGTCGGAAAAAGATAAACCAAAGAAAATTGAGGTTAAGAAAAAAGTTAAGTAAGTCGTGTTAGGAAAGTTTGGCTAAAGTTTTAGCTAAACTAAAAAAGAAGGAGGGCTCCGCTGAAAGCGGAGCCCTCCTCTTATTAAACGAAATCCAACAAAATCACTACCACTTTATCTAATCTACTTAATCTTTTTCAGCTAAAATTAGTATTCCTCAGGCATTTGCATCGGGGTTTTCTCTTCTTTTTTAGGAACTTCGGTAACTAAACACTCTGTTGTTATTATCATGGTGGCAGCTGAAATAGCGTTCTGAAGAGCACTTCTGGTAACTTTCGCAGGATCTATAATCCCTGATTCAACCATATCCACATAATCCATCTTAATTACATCAAATCCAATATTTTTGTTTTTTTCATCTTTTGATCTTCTTTCAATTTCGGCCAATACTTTACCATCATCCATTCCTGTATTTTTTATTAATAATCTAATAGGCTGCTCCAAAGCTTTTTCAAGAATAGATATAGCAACTTGCTCATCCCCTTCATATTTTAATTCTTTTAAAGACTCTCTTGCTCTTAAAAACGCAATTCCTCCTCCGGGCACTATACCTTCTTCTACAGCGGCTTTAGTAGCGTTAACGGCATCTTCTACCCTAAGTTTCAATTCCTTCAACTCGGCTTCCGTCGCAGCACCAACTTTTACTATAGCTACTCCCCCGCTTAATTTTGCAAGTCTTTCCTGTAATTTTTCTTTTTCATAAGTTGAGGTTTCCTTTTCTATCAAAGACGCTATTATTTTAATTCTTTCTCTTATCTCGCCCTCGCTTCCCTTTCCCCCAACTATCGTGGTGCTGTCCTTGTCTGATATCACTCTATCTGCTCTTCCAAGATCATCAACGGTGACACTATCTATCTTTCTTCCTGTATCTTCACTAATATAGGAAGCGCCCGTTAAAATAGATATATCTTCTAGCAAAGCCTTTCTGTTATCACCAAAACCCGGCGCTTTAACGGCTAAAACATTTAATACTCCTCTAAGCTTATTTACTACCAAAGTGGCAAGAGCCTCCCCATCCATGTCATCACAAATAATCACCAGGTCTTTAGACACCTTCATAAGATTTTCAAGTAAAGGGAGTAAATCCTGCATACTTGATATTTTCATGTCAGTAACCAATATGTAAGGATTTTCAATAACCGACTCCATCTTTTCACCATTAGTTACAAAGTATGGAGATAAGTAACCTTTATCAAACTGCATTCCTTCTTTATATTCAAGTTCTATATCTGATCCTTTAGATTCATCAACAGTGATAACACCTTGCTCACCTACTTTTTCCATGGCCTCCGCTATTATTTCCCCAACCTGCTTGTTTTGAGCAGATATTGTAGCAACTTGAATTTTTTCTTCTTTGTTTGATATTTTCTTTGAAAATTTAGCGATTTCATCAACTAAAACTTTAGTAGCTTTTTCAAGGCCTCCTCTTAAAATCATGGCATTTGTCCCGGCAGAAACATTTTTTAATCCTTCACTAACTATTGCTTTGGCTAAAACCACTGCAGTAGTAGTTCCGTCTCCTGCTACATCATTAGTTTTGGAAGCGGCTTCTTTCACTATCTGAGCACCCATATTTTCAAATTTATCTTCAAGATCAATCTCTTTTGCCACAGTTACACCATCGTTAACTACCTGTGGAGTTCCCCAACTCTTATCTAAAGCTACATTACCGCCTTTAGGACCAAGGGTTGTAGATACAGCCTTTGCAAGCTTCTCTACACCTTTTTTTAGTTTCTCTCTCGCTTCCTCTCCGTATATAATATCTTTTGCTGCCATATTAATTTCCTCCTTTTAAATCTTAATCTTCAATTAAAGCAAGTACATCTTCTTCTTTAACCAGAAGAAGTTCTTTTCCTTCTATTTTTATTTCTGTTCCTCCCCATTTTTTATACATAACAATCGAACCCGCTTTTACGCTCATAGGAACAACGTCACCCTTTTCATCCCTTCTACCCGGACCTACCGCTAAAACCTTTCCTTCCTGCGGTTTTTCTTTCGCGGTATCGGGTATAACTATACCGGAAGGAAGTTTTGTCTCTCTTTCGAGAGGTTCTATTAGTAAATAATCTGATAGTGGTTTGATTTTATTGATACTGGCCATGCTATTTTTACCTCCTTTTTAATAAAACTATCTCCAGGAATAACTTTTATCTCAAGAGATTATATAACACTTTCAAAAATGACAAATCAACCCCTTGATTTAAAATGCCGTTTTTGCAATCTAAAGTTAATCTTTAAATCTGGCGTAAATACGCATTTTTCCTTCACCTATTTTATCCTGCTTGTATATCTCTATGTGACCTATTTCTCCTGTATTTTTGACATGGGGGCCTCCGCAAAACTCGGCACTTACACTGGATTCTAAACTATCACCAATAAAATATACTTTAACTTTTTCAGGATAATCCTCTCCTTCCAAATGTCTGGCGCCGCACATCATAGCATCTTCTCTGTCAAGAATAACAAAATTTACCGGAATATTTTTGTCAACTATATCATTTACTATCTTTTCAACTTTTTTTATTTCTTCTTCACTGAGTTTTTCTTTGTTAGGAAAATC
>DAOSPG010000006.1:0-15302 GCA_035374605.1 bacterium | reverse complement strand
GATAATTCCGGTTCTATATTTTTCTTATCTTCTAAATCTTCTAAAAACATTTCAATTGGGTAACCGTGAGATTGATATAAATCAAAGGACATTTTTGCAACTTTCAACACATCCAAATTCCAAACCTTTACTTTCTCTTCCGGGTCAGTAACGCTATCAATCAATCCTAACGATTCTTTTTGACCATTATTTAATATCTTAAAAAATTTCTCTTCTTCAAGACCCAAGTATTTTTTTATAAAATCTTTATTTTCTTTAAGTTCGACGTATTCTCCCGAGTACTGATCAATAACTACATCAGATAAAGAAACAAGAAAAGGTGTGTCAATTCCAATCATCTTTCCGTTTCTAACTGCTCTTCTAATAAGTTTTCTCAAAACATATCCTTGATCTAAATTTGAAGGGATAATAGCTCTTCTATCACCTAAGATAAAAGTAGCAGCCCTAACATGGTCACAAATAATCCTAATAGATTTCTCATTACGAGAAGTAGCTATTTTATTAATCTCAGAATAAATATTTGAAAAAGCATCGGTGGAATAAACATCTCTTTTTCCATTCAAAACAGCGGTGGTTCTTTCAACGCCCATCCCTGTATCAACATTTTTCTGTTTTAAATCAACAAAAACCCCGTCTTCAACTTTTTCATATTGCATAAAAACATTATTCCAAATCTCAACCCAATCACCGGAATTTTCCGACGAAACTAAAGGAACCGGGTCAGACTTCCCTACCCAGTAAAAAATTTCGGTGTCAGGACCGCAAGGTCCTTTTTTTCCAACCGGCCCCCACCAGTTATCTTTTCTACCAAGAAAGAAAATTCTATCTTCTTTTATACCCAATGATTTCCATATTTCAGCTGATTCTTCATCTCTAGGTACATCTTTATCCCCCGCAAAACACGAAACAGCAAGTTTATCAACAGAGATTCCAAGTTCTTTAGTCAAAAATTCAAAACTCCAAGAAATGGATTCTTTTTTCCAATAATCCCCTAACGACCAATTTCCAAGCATTTCAAAAAAAGTTATATGAGTGTCATCTCCGACTTGGTCTATATCATCTGTTCTCAAGCACTTTTGAGCATTTACCAATCTGTTTCCCAAGGGATGCTTTTCACCTAAAAGATAAGGAATAAGAGGGTGCATTCCGGCGGTAGTAAAAAGTACCGTGGGATCATTTTCCGGAATAAGAGAAGCGGAGGGCATTACAGCATGTCCTCTTTTCTGAAAAAAATCTATATATTTATGCTTTAATTCCCGAGTAGTCATTGTTACTCCAAAACAACTTGGATGTTGATATTTTACCACTATCGTGATAATTTAAGTACATATGGCGGTATCTACCATTAGCAATGATGAAAAATCTTTCCCTACTGTTTTAATATATTTTTTGGGAGTGTTGGGCGTAGCATTGGTAGTGTTTTTTGGCGGAGAATTAATTAGAAACCTTACAGACATTGGGGCTAAATCAGGACTTGAAGTAAAAGTTACAAACGGAGAAGCCGAAGTTCTGATAAATAATGAGGTAGTGGGAAAAACCCCATTTGAATCAAACAGCATAAAACCGGGAACTAATACAATTACGGTCAGAAATGCCAATAGACAATACCAGACAACAGTAAAATTCCTACCATCAAAGAAAGATATAGTATTTGTTGTAGGAATAATCAGAGATCTCGGGGTATCAGATACTTTTTCCTCAGGACAAGAACTTTGGTTTGATAAAGATGGGTCTGAAAATACTATAAGGATCGTATCTGAACCTTCCGAAGCTGATGTTTATATTGATGACTCGAAAATTGGTAAAACTCCGTTTTCCTCTTCTGCCATAAAAAACGGAGATTATACATTAAAGTTAGTATATCCCGGTTATGAATCCAGCGAAGCAAGAATAAATGTGCAGGAAGGATACACATTAAATGTGTCAATAAAGATGTTTCCTTATCCGGTTAATCCTGTGGTTAGAACATTTGAAGACTCAGAGAATTTATACAATATATCCTTGGACAATCCGTTGGTAACATCAGATCCACAGAGTTGGGTAAAAGGATTAATATACTGGAACATTACGAGGGGAATAAATGTTGATGGTGTGGGAATGAATAAAGAGAAAATCTTTGACTTTTTTATTGATTATAAAGGTGTGATATACGACTCAAATGGAGACGAAGTATCCACTCAAGAAGATTTGGAAAAACTGAAGGATGCTGAAAGGGGAGCTTATTTAGGAACAGTATCTTCGGGAGAAGGTGTAACCGAAGAAGCAAGAAAAGCTCTTGAGAAATTAGAATCTCTAGGAACCGGTGTTATAAAAACTGCGACTGCAAAAATAAAAGCAACACCGTTCGGATGGCTAAGGGTAAGGGAAACTCCAAGTTTGAACGGGGCAGAAATAGCACGAGTAAATTCCGGAGAATCATACAAAATACTTGAAAGAGGAGAAGGTTGGATAAAAATAAAGGTATCGGACACTGTTGAGGGGTGGGTTTCCGAAGCTTATGTAGAACTATCTGAATAAATCGTGCCACTCAAGTAAGTCCGGTCTCAAATCTTTTATTCTCAATCTGCTTTCCTCAAATTCATCATCTAAACCTAATTCCTTTTCGTATTTTGCTATCGATAAAACCACACCCGCATCATTCCAATAAGAGTGTTTAGTCCTGCTGAAGAAATCTCTTACAATGTTTATGTAATTTTCATCGATATTTTCTCTTCCGGGCTCTAGATAAAAATCTCCAACCGCTAAAAGATAATATATAGGAATTGAATTTCTTATTGTAACCAAATTTTCAGGGTTTAATTTCTCAGCTTTTCTTAAATCTTCGTAAATAGATTTTTTTACAGAACTCTTATCTTCTTCGAGAACTAAAAAGGCTGATTTTACTTTTGCTCTCCCGTGATAGTATTTTGGCTCAAGAGGATTTTTAGAAATAGCTTTATTAACGTAATATAGAGCTGAATCATAAGAGCCCTCCTTAATTAATTTTTGCGATTTTTTAAAATCTACATCAGCACTAAAAAAGGAAGATAAATAATAAAAAATAAAAATATAAAAAAAACAAAGTGGAATTAAAGCAGCTTCTCCCGTTTTCAATTTTTTATAGTAAGCTTTTTTGCCTTCTCCCTTACTATCAAAAGAAAATTTCTCATCAAAATCAGATAAAGAAACGCATACAAAAAAACAGGATAACAAACTAGTAGGAACAACCGGCCATCCAAAAAAATTAGAAATCAAAAAAGCACAGAGCGATGGAATTATAAAAAATGGGGATTTTTTTATAACCAAATAAAAAATAGCAATGAAAATAAAAAGGGAGAAAATTCCGGATTCAGACCAAATTTCCAAATAGTAATTATGAGGTTTGTTAAAAACAAAATTCCATTCGGAAGAATAATTTAGACTAGGACTTCTAAAATGTTGAAATGAATAAGGAAAAGTTTCGGGACCCGAACCGATAAAAAAAATCTTCGGATCGGAAAATATAAAATTTAGTGTGCTTTCCCAAAGATTTAATCTAATAAATCCGGGATCAGATATTTTGTGCTCATCCTCAAAAGAAGTATTGATCACATTATTTGAGGCCTGAGCATAAGATTTTCCCGTAAGGGAAATTTGCTTTTTCAAATCCAAAAAAGCATCATTTAATTTATCTTTAAACATTCCCAAATTAAGAAATGCAATAAGAAAAGTTACAAACAATATCAATGCTAATTTAATTGTAAAGTGTTCCTCTTTATTTCTTTCTTTAATTATTCCCGTTAAGAGAATTAAAGACCCTGCAAAAAAACTTAATATTCCCGATGTTGAGTATGTTACCCAAAGACAATAAAAACCCAACACATAAATTACGAACCAGATTTTTAATTTTTTCAAATCTTCTTTAAAAATCAGATATAAAACCAACAAGAGAATCATGCTTAAGTACTGCGCGAGCCAATTTGGCTGACCAAGAGTGGAATAAACTCTTTCAACACCGGAAAAATACTGAGATAATCCTAAAAAGCTTATCGGCAAAATAGTGAAGATCAAAATTTTCAATATCTTTTCAAAATCTTCCTTTCCTAATTTATTAATTCCGACAAAGTAAAGTCCGAAAAGAACAATATGGGATAAAAGCCCACCGTTGAATCTGGAATAATAACCAAAAAAAGAAGTATAAAAATTAGAAGACAACAAAGTGGATATTATCTCCAATAAAAGGAAAGAAACAACTAAAGGATGCGGGCGTTTTATCTTAACAGGATTTAAAATTACATCCGAAACGAAAAAGAAAATTATAAAAATTCCGAAATAATAAAGAAAAAATACCTTCGGAAACTCGTATATTTCATTAGTATTCACACAAAACGTTAGTGGAATAAAAAACAACAAAATAGAAAAAAATAACAGATATGGCCTTTTGAAAACACTTCTAATTGACTGGGATATTCTCATGGTAGTAATATGATAACAGTAACGAGCAATGTTTTGCTAAATCATTGACGATTACTAAACAAATAAAACCTGAATATGCTGTCCAAAATTTTAATTAGGTTAATAGATAAAGCAATAATACCGGCAACTCTACTTTTAGCTTCAAGGATAATATCAATTATATTAATCTCAAAATACTTGGGAATAGATTTTAAGATCACACAGGATGGCCTTATTCTCCAAAATTCTTACGATTATCTGAAAGTTAATTCTTATTCTATTCTTTTTATGGTAGTGGTGCTGGTAATAGGTCTTGGGTATGTAGTTGTAAAAGCCCTTCTTTTCCACAGTTCGCACATCAAACCAACCACAACAGCAAAACTATTTTCCATAAAGGCTCAATCTCTAATTCAAAACTCTTACGAGATATACACTCAAGGATCCGTTTGGCTATCTTATTCCTATCTTCTTCTCATATTAACGGCCGTAATGGCCATGTCAAATTTAGTTTATCCATGGGTTTTTTATTCAATACTTGGTGTATCTATTTTGGTAACATTAATATTCATTTTTGATGCTGAAGAAGAAATAAAAATGAAAAAAAATGAAGAGTGGCTGGATAACGATCAGAAATATCTTGAAAAACCGGGGGAATTAGAATGAAAAAAATTTTTGAATTAGGATTAAACGGAATACTGTTCTTCATATTTTTAGCTATTTTAGTTCTTCCAATAGCATTTATCGGGACAATGAGTTATGAAGAAGGGAGTAATGTTCTTTCGGCTCAGGATACATATGATAGCAACTCAAAAATTAAATCTATTGGAGATCCCGACGCAAATGTTCCCGACGAAGTTGAGGAATTTATATTGAAATTAGAAAAAGAGTATTATCAAAAACAATTAGAAACCTCCGCAAGTAACGAGACAGATGAAGAAATCCATGAAGATGAAAAACAAACAAATCAGATGGAAACCGGAAATGACGAAGATGATGAAGAACCGGAAAAACTAAGCAACTAATTAAGATTAGGAAAGACAAATATAATCAAAAAAACAGATAGGGCCCACGTCAAAACTGTATACAAAAGTGGTTTATCTGACAAAAGGACTCTCTCCGGAGATTCTCCCTCACCTTTTTCATATATAACATAGAGATAGCGGGCAATACCATATATAACTAAGGGAATAGTCAACATCATAAGTTTAGGACTCTTTAATATAGAGGGTAATACTGCAGATATTCTTCCACCTACTTCCTCGGGAGAAGACATAAAAGTAAAAAGAGAATAGGTGAGAATTGTGTAAGAGGCAGAAATCGAAATCATACTATCCAACAGACTATCGGGGTAATGTCTCAAAGTTTCCCGTGTCCCTGCTTCCCTGGAACCATCGGAAAATTTAGAAAGAATAGTTTTTTCTGATCTTCTTTTACCAAAAGCCATTAACATTGATATTCCAATAGTAGTAAGAATAATCCAGGAGGATATTGAAGTTCTGGATGCAAATCCGCCTGCCAAAACTCTAAACATAAAACCGGAGGCTACCACCAAAGAATCTAAAATTATTACATTTCTAAGATAAAAAGAATAAGCAAACTGGATTACTATATAAAACACCAGTGAAAAAACAAAATAGTCATCTAAATATGTAAGTGAGTAAATAATAGAAAAAGAGATAAGAATTATTGCAATAATTATCGCTGTCACAGGACGAAGTTCACCGGAAGCTATTGCTCTGTTTTTCTTTATCGGATGCAGTTTATCTTTGGGAGCATCTACTACATCATTTATAAAATAGGCGCCGGAGGAAATAGCACAAAATGCAATAAAAGCCTGCAAAGTCCAAACAAATGTCTCCTCATTTAATAGTGTTCCTGCAAAGAAAGGCGCCGCAAAAACACTGAGGTTCTTTAACCATTGTCTAGGTCGGGCTGTTCTAAGAATGTTGTATATTTTTCTCATTATATTGATAATATGTTTTTTGCGCTTTTTTCTCAAGTTTCAATTTTATAGCCAAAACCCCTATAAGTTTTAATTACTTTTGAATTTGCTATCTTATGAAATTTAACCCTTATACTTCTGACGTGAACCTCAACTGTATTACTTAAAACATCGATCCCTTTTTCCCAAACATGTTCTAATAACTCTTCCTTTGATACAGGCTTGTCTCTATGGATCATAAGATATTCCAAAAGATCAAATTCTTTTCTTCCCAAAGGAACAAAGACATCGTTAGCGTAAAACTTTTTATTTTTCATATCTAATTTAATATCCCCACATTTCAAAAAATTCTCGCAATTGCTATGATTACCGTTTCTTCTTACTAAAACATTTATTTGAGCAATAATTTCGTCCATACTAAATTGAGTAGTAAAAATTACTGCATCGGCACCCATATCAAAGCACATAACTTTGTTCGGACCATCATCACTATTTGAAATTAAAGCAATTGGGGAATCTACTCCGTAACTTCTTAACATTTTACATAATTCTAAACCATTAATATCCAAAAGAGATGTGCTTATGATAATTGAGTCGTAACAGGTTGATTCGGAAAGACTAATTGCCTTTGATGCAGAGGCAGCGGTATCTACAATAAAAGTACTTTTTAGTTTAAGATTTAGCTCTTTAATTACTCCTTTATTGATTCCTACTAGAAGTATCCTCATCTTGTTTTTCAGCAAGCTCTCAATAATTTTTTCTAAAGAACATTAAAAGAAAATTAACTTTTCAAAATGGACGTCTGCTCATGTGCTGAAAAACTTCAATTCTGAGAAGAAAATTGCTTCATTTTATTATTGGAACTGATATTCAAAAATATTAGGATAGAAGCCACAATACCAATTATCAAAAATGTAAGTTTTAACACCACCCTCTCCGGAGATAGAAGACCTATAATTCCAAAAACAGCGGTTGCAAACCAATAAAACAAAGCTACTTTACTAACACTCCACCCTTTATCCAATAAAATATGATGAAGATGACCCCTATCACCTTTCAACGGATTTTTTCCTCTCAAAATACGTCTGCCTATCGTGACCAAAGCATCCAAAAAAGGTATTAACAATATTAATACAGAGACGGCTATCTTTGCTTGCGCCATAATAGCAAGACTCGCAATTACCAATCCCGCCGACATAGCGCCAAAACCCCACATTATTTTAGACGGATACCAATTATATTTAACCGATCCAAAAGAGGCTCCCGCGCTTATGACTGACAACAGAGCAATTTGACGATGAAATTCAGTTAACTCATCAAATCTTAAAGCCAATATAGCGATTAATATAGATGCTATTCCTACAATGCCCGGGAACTGCCCGTCTACTCCATTTGACCAAGACAAAACATTCATTAACCAAACTATCCACAATGAAGTCACCAGTACAGGTAATATCGATATAGTACTGCCCCCAAATGTTACTTCAAATATATTAAGATTTATAAAACCACCGAACGGATTGCTAATTGTATTGATCATAACTCCCGATAAAACAACCGGCAAAACACTTACGAAAAGTAGAAATAATCTAAGAAAGGGATTTTCCAATGATCTGTATTTTGATTTTGGATGAGTATTTTGATAATCATCCAATATTCCTAAAAGAGCGGTCATGATTACTGAAATATACAACCCCGAAAGATTTTTACTAAATCCAACAAATATTGCTGCAGAAAACAAAAATACCACGGCATAAACAAATCCCCCGCCTCTGGCTGAAGGATATTGCAATATCATTCCGGGGTGGTTATGAACTTTTGGATTTGTTACTAATTTTTTCTTTTTTGCAAATTCAATAAAATTAGGCATAAATAAAAGCATAATCAATGCCGCGAAAAAGAATGCGGGAAACAAACTGATGTACATAGGGTTTATGATTGGAGGAAAGGGAACTGAAGATATCCTAATTATTTTCACTACAGACCCTGTCAAAAACACATTCACAAAAAGAACGCAGTACCAAACTATGTTTTCTAAATATCTCAAATAGTATTTGTTTAAAACTGTCAAAAGTAGTCCAAACAAATTTATGGTTACACTTGTTAACGGAATTAAATAGAGCATGAATTTTGGAGCAAGCTGAGAATCACCCCAATTTTTGGCGTACCAGAAAGGAACATAATCATTCAAAAATTTAAATCTGCTAAAAATGTAAAAAAACAGCAGAAGTGATAATAAAGTGTTTAGCAAAAAATTAGAAAGGTTTCTATCTCTTAGTTTTTCAAGTACGTATTCTGTTGTTTTTCTGATCCTCTTGTTTAGCTTCATTATCTTATTTTTGGAGTATGATAGAGATCTTTAAATCTCTTCCCAAGAACCATCATTGTCTGAGCGTGCAAAGTAGGAAAAAATGAATAGGTCAATAAATTGATCGTGATGAGAGGAGCTTCAAAGTAAGTTAATATTTTTCTGAAATGGCTCCAGTTCTCCGGAGGCGGAGAAGAGAACTTTTTTCTGAAATATATTCCCGGTACTATAAAAACCATAGTTAAAGTCAATATGAAACTCATAATTTTCGGAAGACTGTAAGCAAAATTTGATTGTTTAACATAGGGGTTAACCAAAGTCACAATTAAAAATCCAAAAGTAATCAAAAATACAGTATTGGTTAATACAACTCTTTCTTTTATATGCCTGTTTAACCATTTTATTTTTGTAGAAAATTTGATATCGGCTCTTTTCATAAAATTTTTCACGGAGAGAGGAAAATCAACTGCCCCCCAACTCCATCTTAAAAGTTGCTTATACAAACTTTTATGAGAATCTCTAACCGTTTTCCCCTCAACCGCATCTGCAGAGTAGGGAATATAATAAGGCACACCATCAAAATTACCGCTTCTGGCAAAGAAAGCTCTCCAGTAAAAGATGGTATCATCAGCTCCCAGAGCAACATCAAAATAATCTGCGTCTATAAGAGTTTGTAGTGAAACTGAAAAAGCCGAAAAACATTTTCTTATTTTTCCTTTTGAAACAGACCAATCAGATATGACTCCCAAAGTTACAGAATTTGCTTCCAACCTCATCAATAAAGGAACTCTCCAAAGATTATTGTCAAAAAGAGGAACAGCGGATGAATAAAAGTGATTATCTCTATTATCGGTTGTTAAATATAAATGAGTTAGTCTTGCAATATACTGCTTGTTTAGAACATGATCGGAATCCATATTACTAAAAATATAATTCCTTATATTCTCCCCTCTTTTCCTTAGCTCCTCGACAGCATGAGATGATCCCCAAGCCCGATTAGCACCCCCATCTCCTATAGCCTCTCCCGGTATACCGGCAGGATGAATAAAGAACATGAGGCTATTCAATTCTTTATCTCTTGTTCCGATAATATTTTTAATTCGCTCAGTAACTTCCTCGGAATATTTTTGTTCAATTGTAAAAACAAGTGAAATTTGAGAAATTGGAAAGGTTTGATTAAAAATGCTATTTATAGAATCTCTTAAAACACCCTCAGGTTCATTAACCACAGGCATAAGTATTATATGTCTAACATCCTCAAGCGTAGGAGGTAAGGTTTTTTTATCCGGAAGAGTTGAAAAATCCAATTTTCGACAATTCAAATACCAATCTTCTGCCATTTCCTCTTTATACTGTCTATACCCCATAAACAGACCGTAAGTATGAACAATAGCAATATAACTCCAATAAACAGTCAGAAAAGTAAGGACATACACTACAGCCTCGGGCAATAGTATCCCCAGCCATACGGGAGACAAGAGCAAACTCCAGGTTAAAAAACCCAGAGTGATCTCTAAAATTCTACCAACCAACCTATCATGTTTTTCTACAAATTTAGCTAACATAAATTAAAGAGAGAGCAGGTATTGTCGTACGATAGTGTGGATATTTCCACAAATGTTTTTTGTTTTATCTGCGCGACCTTCTCAGCAACGATTTTAACATATTTAGGATAATTTATCTCCCCGCGCATTGTCTGAGGAGGCAAATAAGGAGCGTCTGTTTCTAATAAAAATCTATCGTCAGGAACATTTTTAACTACTTCTAAAAGAGAATCTTTTTTAGGATATCCTATTAAATTAGTAAAGGATATATAGAAACCAATATCCAAAATTTTCTTGGCAAACTCCCAATCGGAATCAAAGCAGTGAACAACTCCTTTAAAATCAGCATTAGAATATTTCTTAAGAATTTTTAAAACTAAATCATCGCATTTTCTATCGTGAACGATTATCGGGAGTTTGTTCTTCTTAGCAAAAATTATTTGCATTTCAAAAAGATTCATTTGCTCATGTAAATTTCTGGAGGTTTTTTCAGCTAAAACATCCATGCCACACTCTCCTATAGCCACTATCTTACTGGATTTTTTAAGATTCTCATCAAGGGAAAGTCTTAATTCATCTAAAGAAACGGAGGAATCTTCGTAAGGATGAACTCCGATTGTGCAAAATACTTGGGGATAAGAGTTAGATATGCTTATCACTTTTTCATTTTCACTTCTAGACGTACCTATACTTATTAATTTGTCTACTCCAAAATCTTTGGCTTCTTTAACCACGACAGCTACATTTTCATTGTACTTTTCATGAGATAAATGGCAATGAGAATCTATCAACATATAAGGTATTATAACCCACTCAATTTTAAAAAAGACCGGAAAGTAAGAAGGGCAAAGAAAAACTCAGATTCATAAGAAATAAAACTAACTTATCAATCTCTTAAACTCGTCCTCATCTATTGTCTCTATCTCTAAAAGTCTGTTTGCAACCTTGTCTAAAACTTCTCTTTTTTCAGCTAGAATTCTTTTTGCCTCCTTATAAGAACTATCAATAATTTTTGATATCTCGGCATCAATCTTAGCTGACATTTCCTCGCTAATAGGAGCTTTCTCTCCAAATTCCTCGGCGAGCCAAGAAAATTGTGTCCTGGCCTCATAAAATATAGGACCTAATGAACTCATTCCATACTCTGTAACCATCTTACGTGCCAGTTCCGTGCATCTTTTAATATCCTCCGACGCTCCTGCGGTAAATTCTTTAAAGACTATCTCTTCGGCGGCTCTTCCTCCAAGCATTGTGGTCATTAAAGAAACTATTCTGGTTTGAGTTAGTTGATATCTGTCTCTTTCAGGAGGCAGATCGGTATGCCCAAGCGTTTGCCCTCTTGCAACAATGGAAACTCTTTGAACAGGATCCATATCTTTTACGTTTGCGGCAACAACAGCGTGACCTGCTTCATGATAAGCAGTCATTCTTTTTTCATCATCACTTTGTAAAGTTCTTCTCTCAGGACCTATTGTTACTTTCAAAGAAGCTTCCTCTAAGTCCTTCTCCGTAATAAGTTCTCTATTTTCTCTTGCAGTTAAAATGGCTGCTTCATTTAACATATTTTCAATATCAGCACCGCTGAATCCCACAGTTTTTCTTGCTAATCTTTCAACATCAACCGCCGGATCAATTGGTTTTCCCCTCATGTGTATTTTTATGATCTCCTCTCTATCTTTCAAATCCGGCAGAGGTATAGTTATTCTTCTATCAAATCTTCCGGGTCTAACCAAAGCAGAATCAAGCATATCAGGTCTGTTAGTAGCGGCTATGACAATAACATTTGTTCTAACATCAAAACCGTCCATTTCTATTAAGATCTGATTTAAAGTCTGTTCTCTCTCATCATGTCCTCCTCCGATTCCCATACCTCTTTGCCTGCCAATAGCATCAATTTCATCAATAAAGATTAAGCTGGGTTGTTTTTCTCTGGCAGTGGAAAACAAATCTCTAACTCTTGAAGATCCGACTCCAACCAACATCTCCATAAACTCACTTCCCGCAACACTAAAAAACGGAACATCGGCTTCTCCGGCAATTGCCCTGGCTAATAAGGTTTTCCCCACACCCGAAGGTCCTACCAATAACACACCTTTTGGGATTCTTGCTCCAAGTTTTCTATACTTAGCGGGAGATTTCAAAAAATCTACTATCTCAGACATTTCTTTTTTAGCTTCTTCGCACCCCGCAACGTCATTAAAAGTAATTTTCTGCTGACCTTTTTCAAAAAGTTTTGCCCGGGATTTACCAAAAGACATTAAATCTCCACCTTGAGTTCTCATTTGTTTAAGAAAATAGTAAAAGATAAAAATCGGAAGTCCGAACATCAATATCGGAGACAAAATATCCATTATGTTTACCTGTTGTTTTACCTCTAATTTACCGGCAATTTTAGATCTATCCACTTGGTTATTACTCAATATTTCATCAAAACTAATGTTACTCTCTTTCCTCGCATACACCTTGGTCCCGCTCCTTTTCAAGACTTCCACTTTATCTCCAACTACCGTTACATCCTGAACTTTTTCCTCATTTATAAGTTTTATTACATCACTAATAGAAACCTCCTCCTGCATAAAAGCGGATCCGCTGGTGCTCCCGAAGATGAGGTACATCATCAAAAATAAAAATATGTAGAAAAATATGTTGCCAAAAGGATTAGATTTCCTAACCTCTACTATCATTTTGTTAGGAATTTTTATCTTCTGCTCTTTTCCGCTTTTCTTTTGTTTTCCTTCTTCTTTTAAATTTTTTTCTTTCTTTGTCTCCATGACCATAAGAGTATACATCAAATAGATAAAATTTTCATAGGTTAAAGCCTATGATACTTGTGCATTAACTCGCAACTAAATAATCAAATAATACAAAACAATTAAAAAGTTTATTAAACAAAAAATCCTTGGTGCCAATGGGTGGACTCGAACCACCGACCTAGCGCTTATGAAACGCCCGCTCTAACCCCTGAGCTACACTGGCTTAATTGTCGCAACTACAATACAAATGAACACTCTCATTATACAGGATTAAATTTTAACAAAATAAGCGCATCCCAGCGCCTATTCAACTTTATTATTCTTTGGTTGCGGGACCTGGACTCGAACCAGGACCCCCGGATTATGAGCCCGGTGAGGTGCCATTCCTCCATCCCGCGGTGTTTTTGCAACTACGCAATTACGACAGTAAATCTAACAGATAAAAACCGGCATGTCAAAGCAAACTATTGTCAATTATCTTGCCGATTCAAATCTTAATTTTAAACTTTATTTTTAATTATCAAAGAATAACCTATACCACAGGTACCAGTTTTTTTGCTTTTTTTTATCTATTTCCTCTTTTTCATCTTGTTTTATCTCATCAGTCTCGGAAAGTACAACACTTCCGCTGTTTTCTTCCAATACAACATAAACCTTTTCTCCCGGTTTTATAAGATTAAGCTCATTTCTCGCTTTTTCTTCAACATATTCATCAGTTTGCTTATATTCAATTTCTTTTTCAATTTTCTCTTTTTCCTCATTTAACGAAGATAACTCGCTATTAATTTCATCTAATCTCTCTTTGCTTTTTAACACATCAAAAGATGACTTAATAAACACGACAGATATAATTAATAAAATAACAGCTCCTATAATATACTTAGTTTCCCTACCTCCGGACCTATCAAACATAAACCCATAATAGTTAATAAATTGACAGTTTTCAATCATTTTGGTACTATGGGCCTATACGATTTACCTATTTTTCATTTTGCCCCAAAAAGAAAGTAACTGCCAAGGAGGAAAATTAAATGAAATTAGATTCGGCGCACAAAAAGTTTATTGAAGAATTAAGATCTGAAGGAAAATCAGAAGCAACGGTTATTGCCTATAATACCGACATAGAACAATTACTATCATTTTTAGAAAAAGAGGGAATTTACAATACAGAAGACATAGAAGTAAATCCAATAGCTTCTTTTATAAAAAATCTGGAAGAGAAAAATTACACAGCAAAATCAATTTCCAGAAAAACAAACGCGGTGAGAACTTTTATAAAATATTTGGCAAAAAATGGCTATATAAAAGAGGACATATCCTCGCAAATAAAACACCCAAAATTTGAAATAAACGCCCCGAGAATTTTAACGAAGATGGAGTACAGAGCTTTAAGAGACGCATCTAGAAAAGACACCAGAAGTTATACAATGATAGAACTACTCCTTCAAACCGGTATAACAATTTCTGAACTTGCCGGAATAGAATTGAAGGATATAGAAATAAAAGGCGATACAGGAAATCTTTTTATTCCAAAGAGAAGCAGCAAAATGGAAAGAACAGTCCCCTTGAATAAAGCCGCTGTTGAGGCAATTAAAAAGTATATAGAAAACGGAAGACCTAAAATTGATAATGCTGTTGATAATCTTTTCATTACAAAAACCGGAAAACCAATGTTGATAAGAAACATCAGATCTACAATTGATAGATTTTTCAGGATTGCGGGAATTGAAAAAGCCAAGGTAAATGACCTAAGACACACTTTCGTCGCACATCATCTTGAAAACGGAGTCAGCGTTTCTTATCTAGCAAAAGTTGCCGGGCACAAAAGAGAGTCCACAACTGAGAAATATTTAGAATATATTAGTAAACCCGAAAAGATGGATAAAACAGAGTTGGGAATTTTGTAAATCTGCAAATATTTCGTAAATAAAAAAATTTTGAGTCAAACCCTTCTAAAAGAGAACGAAATAATTTCTAATCCTCGGAAAAAAGCGAAAATAGTTCTAGTTTATTAATTTACGCAAATAATTCATCCAAAACGTAAGAGACAATAGTCAGTATTATTGAAAACACAACTGCAGTCCAAAACCCATCTATTGCAAATCCCGGTACTATTCTGGAAACTAACAAAACTATCAACGCATCTATTACAAATGTGAATAAGCCTAAAGTTAAAATTGTAACCGGAAGGGATAATATTATAAGTATTGGTTTAACAAAAATGTTAAGAGCTGCTATAACCACAGCCGTTATTAATGCCACTACAAAATTAGATACTTCTACTCCCGAGAGAAGGTATGCAGTTGCATAGACCGCAAATCCATTTATTAAAAATTTTATAA
>DAOSPG010000005.1:0-25211 GCA_035374605.1 bacterium | reverse complement strand
CTTCCGATGTCAGAAATTCCGATAGGAGTTCCAATTCATAATATTGAGGTGAATCCGGGAGCAGGTGCAGTATTGTGTAGAGCTGCCGGAAATCAAGCTCAGATTATTGCAAAAGAAGATAACTATGTTAATGTGAAGCTTCCAAGCGGGGAGGTGAAAAGAATAGCTGATGCTTGTGTGGCTACTATAGGAGTTATTGGGAATATTGACAAAAGAAATGTGGTTTTAGGAAAAGCTGGTAGGATGAGACATTTGGGTAGAAGGCCTCATGTAAGAGGTGTAGCGATGGGAGATCCTCACAGAGACCATCCCCATGCTGGAAAATACAGTACTTCGGGAATTGGTTTGGTTGCTCCGCTATCTCCCTGGGGGTGGAAAACTAAAGGTGTTAAGACAAGAAAAAGACACAAAACAGATTACACTATAGTTAGTAAAAGAAAGGAAAAGAAGTAATTTAAAAGGAGTTTTTATGTCAAGATCATTAAAAAAAGGTATATATGTAGATGAAAAATTAATGAAAAAGGTGGATAAAGCTTTAGCAGGTGATAGGGCTCCTATAAAGACTTGGTCAAGAAGGTCTGTGATAGTTCCCAAAATGGTAGGCCTGACTTTTGAAGTTTATAACGGAAAAAAGCACATATCCTTCTTTGTTACTGAATCAATGGTCGGACATAAACTTGGGGAGTTTTCTCCAACCAGAACTTTTAGAGCTCATTCTTCTAAGAAGGGTTCTATGGGAGCTAATGAAAATCATGAATGACGTGAATGTAACTGCAAAATACATGAATGCAAGAGTGTCGCCTAAAAAAGTAGCGATAGTGCTAGATATGATTAGAGGTAAAGATTTGGAGGAAGCTAAAAAGATTTTAGCTTTTGATAGAAGTAAACCCGGAAAATTAGTTTTAAAAGTTTTGAAATCTGCTGAAGCCAACATTTTGAATAATAAGAAAATGGAAAAAGACAGGTTGTTTGTGAGTAAAATATGGGTTAGTGGAGGATCTATGCAAAAGAGAATAAAAGCTGGGGCAAAAGGAAGAGCAGATCCGATTTTAAAAAGATACAGTCATATTTATGTAAGTTTAGAAGAAAGGGTAAGCAAATAATGGGTCAGAAAATAAATCCAATAGGGTATAGACTTGGAATTTCAAAAAATTGGAATTCAAGATGGTTTTCTTCAAAGAAAGACTACGCTGATCTTTTGCTTGAAGATAAGAAGATAAGGGATATTTTAAATGATAAATTGAGTACTGCAGGTTTGAAGGATGTGGAAATTGAGCGAACAGAAAACGAAGTTAATATTTTAATAAAAGTATCAAAACCGGGTGTTGTTATCGGAAGAGGTGGAACAGGTGTTGAGGAAATGGAAAAGGAGATAAAAAAGATAACTAAAGGAAAGAAAATAAAAATAACAGCTGAAGGTGTGAAATCATCGGAAACAGAGGCACAGTTGGTTGCAGATTACATTTGTAGACAATTAAAAAGAAGAGTTCCTTATAGAAGAGTGGTAAATTTTGCACTTAATTCCGCTATAGATAAAGGTGCAAAAGGGATAAAAATAAGATTAGCGGGGGTGTTAAGCGGTAGTAATACTATATCGCGATCAGAGACCTATAAATTGGGTTCCGTTCCCGCTCAAACACTTAGAAGTGACATTGATTATGCTCAAGTTCATTGTCAAATGCTTTTTGGAGTTATAGGAATAAAAGTTTGGATTTACAAAGGTGAGATTGAATTGCAATAACAGGAGAAAAATATGTTGTTAATGCCGAGAAAAGTAAAATTTAGAAAACAGCAAAGGGGAACCAACAGGGGAATTTCAGTCAGAGGATCAGAAATTTCTTTTGGAGATTATGGTTTAAAAGTTGTTGACAGATGTTTGTTGTCTTCTCGACAGCTGGAAGCTGCTAGAAAAGCAATTACTCACGAAACTAAAAGAGGGGGTAAGCTTTGGATTAGAGCTTTTCCTGACAAAGCCGTAGCTAAAAAAGCGAATGAAACAAGAATGGGAAGTGGAAAGTCTAATACCGACCACTATTCTGCTCTTGTAAAGCCCGGAAAAGTGATTTTTGAATTAGCAGGGGTTAGTGAGAGTGTTGCAAAAAAGGCATTTGATAAAGCATCTTCAAAACTGCCTGTTAAAACTAAATTTGTGAAGAGGGATGAATAATGGTTGTAACTGACTTGAAAAATAAAAATATTAAAGATCTAAAAGAAGAACTTACGAAACTTGAGAAAGATTTGCAAAAGGTCGTATCTGACATATTGAAGAAAAAAGAGAAAAATGTTAAAAAGGCCTCCTTTTTAAGAAAAGATATTGCAAGGATAAAGACAGTATTAAATGAAAAATTAAAGGAAGAAAAAAATGAGCATTAAAACTTTTAAAGGAAAAGTTGTGTCTAATAAGATGCAAAAGACAGTTGTTGTAGCCGTAGAGGTGCCCAAAAAACATCCTATTTACGGAAAAAACATTAGAAATACTAAAAGATTTAAAGCTAGGGATGATATAGGGTTGTCAATCGGTGATGAAGTTATTATTGAGGAGTGTCGCCCTTTTAGCAAAAATGTATCTTTTAGAATTGTAGAGAAAATTTCTACACAGGAAGGAAAAGAATAGTATGTTGCCTATAGGTTCTTATTTAAAACCGGCTGATAATTCCGGAGCAATAATGCTAAAAATAGTCGGAGTACCGGGATCCAACAAAAGGTACGCCCGATTAGGAGATTTGGTCACGGTCGTAGTAAAAGGAGCTTCGTCCACAGGTGCTTTGAAGGATCACAGTATAGTTAAGGCGATTATAGTTAGAACAAAAAAAGAGGTTAGGAGAAAAGACGGAAGTTATATTAGATTTGATGATAATGCGGCAATAGTTGTTGATAAAGATAAAAATATGGTTGGTACAAGAGTTTTTGGTCCAATAGCGAGAGAAATAAGAGATAAAGGTTATTTAAAAATAGTATCCCTAGCCAAGGAGGTATTGTAAAAATGAAAATAAGGAAAGACGACAAAGTAAAAATAATATCAGGTAAAGATAGAGGGAAAATTTCTAAAGTTTTGAAAGTTTTAAAAAATGAAAATAAGGTTGTAGTGGAAGGTGTAAACGTTGTAAAAAAACATGTTAAGCCCGGAGTTATTTCTAAAGAAGGGGGAATTGTAAGTATAGAAAAACCTATAGATGTTTCTAATGTAATGTATTATCATGAGCAGTCAAAGGAAGCCATTAAGTTAGGATACAAAATAATTGATGGGAAAAAATATAGAATTTCTAAAAAAACAGGGGAAATATTGGATAAAAAGGTATGAATAGATTAAAAGAGGAATATAAAAACAAAATAGTTCCGGAAATGATAAAGGAGTTCAATCTTAGAAATGTGATGGAAGTTCCTTCCATTGCAAAAATAAATATAAATGCTGGAATAGGTCCTTTTAGGGAAAATAAAGAAGCTGTGGAGTCTTTTGCATCGGAATTATCAGATATTGCGGGGCAAAGAGTTTTTGAAAGAAGAGCAAAAAAATCTGAAGCGGGTTTTAAAATAAAGCAAAATGACTTGGTAGCTTTTGCTGTTACTTTACGAGGTGAAAGAATGTGGGCATTTTTGGATAAATTAATTAATATAGCTTTTCCGAGGATAAGAGATTTTAGGGGATTTGATCCCAATTCTTTTGATCAGAATGGTAATTACTCTGTTGGAATAAGAGAACATGTTATATTTCCGGAAGTAAATCCAAATACTACGAAAGGAATTAGAAGTTTACAAGTAACGATTGTTTTTAAAGGGAAAAATATTGAGCAAAATAGGTTTTTACTTAAAAAATTAAATTTTCCCTTTTCTCAATCTTAAAACTAAAAAATTGTTAGAATATAAAAAATTTAAAAAATATGGCAAAAGAAGCATTAAAACAAAAACATAAAAAGGAACAAAAATTTTCGGTCAGGAAGTATAATAGGTGTTCTATTTGTGGAAGCCCTAGAGGATATATGAGGAGATTTAAATTGTGTAGAAAATGCTTCAGGGAAATGGCTCATAAAGGGGAACTTCCCGGAGTTAGAAAGGCTAGCTGGTAACTATGAGTGTAGATAGAATATCCAATATGTTAAGTACTATGAAAAATGTTTCTATGTCGGGGAGAGATGTTTTAGAAGTTCCTTACTCTAAAGAATGTGAGTCTGTAGCTAAAGTGTTGAAACAAAAAGGTTTTGTTGAGGAGGTTAAAATATTTAAAAAAGAAAATAGTGCGGAGAAGGGTCTCAAAATTAAATTATCAAAAGACGGGGATACTATAAGGCTTTCGGAAGCAAAACGTATTTCCAAACCGGGAAGAAGAGTTTATAAAGGTTATCATGAATTCAAGCCTGTTCTCCGAGGTTTAGGAGTTTTAATTGTTTCTACTTCCAGAGGTATTATGGATGCTCAGGAAGCAAAGAAAAAGAAATTAGGCGGGGAAGTTATTTGTGAGGTTTATTAAAAATGAGTAGGATAGGAAAAAATCCAATTGAAATTCCGCAAGAAGTATCAGTAGAAATTTCTGGTAATAAGATAATTGTAAAAGGACCTAAAGGTACTTTATCTTTTGATTTTGCGCCTAATATTGAAGTCAAAAAAGACGAAAAATTTATTTATGTTGAAGCAGTGGGAAAAAAGAAAGAATCTTCTGCTCTTTGGGGAACTACAAGAGCTACAATTGCCAATATGATCAAAGGTGTAACAGAGAATTTTGAAAAAGGATTAGAATTAGTGGGTGTTGGATATAGAGTAAAATCTATATCTCCGGGAGAAATATCTATAACAGTTGGTTTTTCCCACCCTGTGGAGTTCAAAGCTCCCGAGGGAATAGAGTTTAAAGTTGAGGACAACACCCATATTATCGTTTGTGGTCCTGATAAACAATTAGTGGGTTTGGTTGCATCTCAAATTAGAAAAATTAGAAAACCCGAACCTTATAAAGGAAAGGGAATAAGATATAAAGATGAGGTAGTGAGAAGGAAGCCGGGAAAGGCCGGAAAAGTTGGTTCTTCAGGAGGAGCTGCATAGTCATGTACCATGTTAAATTAAGAAAAAACAACAGAGAAAGAAGGAGATTAGGTATTAGGTCTAAGATATTTGGGACAAAAGAAAAACCTCGATTGTCTGTATTTAGATCCAATACTAATATTTATGCTCAAATAATAAATGATGTGGAAGGTGTTACTCTTGTAGAATACTCTTCGGATAAGATAGAAGATAGAAAAAATAAAACTAAGGTGCAGGAATCATCCGAAGTCGGTGAAGAATTAGCTAAAAGGGCTTTGAAGAAAAATATAAAAGAAGTGGTCTTTGATAGAGGTGGTTATAGATATCATGGTAGAGTGAAAGCTCTTGCTGATGGGGCTAGAAAGGGAGGTTTGCAACTATGAAATCTGTAGAAGAAAAAAAAGAAAATAAAAATACTGATGGAGAAAAACACATAAAAGCGTCGAAAATTACGGAATTTGAGGAAAGAGTGATTGAAATTAAAAGAGTATCTAAAAAAACTAAAGGGGGAAACGCAATTGGTTTTGCAGCTCTTGTGATAGTGGGCAACAAAAACGGTAAAGTAGGATATGGGTATGGTAAGGCCCAGAATGTTGCTGATGCAATTGGCAAAGCTATTTCTTCCGCAAAGAAAAATATTTATACTATAAAACTTTCGGGGAAAACTATTGCCCACGAAGTTACCGCTAAAGTTGGTTCTTCTAAAATTTTATTGAAACCCGCTCCCGAAGGTGCCGGAATAATAGCCGGGGGCCCTGTAAGAATAGTTATGGAAATGGCAGGGATAAAGGATATATCTTCTAAAGTACTAGGCTCTAATAATAAATTGCTAAATGTTAGATGTGCAATAGAGGCACTGCAAAAATTAAAGAAATAATATTATGGAATTACACAATCTTAAAAAAACAAAAAATGGAAAAAAAGCTAAGAGGGTTGGTAGGGGTATAGGAAGTGGAAAAGGTGGTCACACGGTTGGTAAAGGACAAAAAGGTCAAAAAGCAAGAAGAGGAAGAAAACCGAATTTGGGTTTTGAAGGAGGACAATCCCCTCTCTATAAAAAACTGCCTAAAATAAAGAGTTTTAAATCCCGTGGATCCAATTTAGAAAAGGCCCAAATAGTTCATTTAAACGTGTTTAACAAGTTTAAAGATGGAGATGAAATAACTCCTCAGATTCTGGTCGAAAAGAAAATAATAAAAAAAGTGCCTAATCAGGGTGTAAAAATACTTTCAAATGGCGAACTAAAGAAAAAAGTCATATTGAAAGGTTTCAAATATTCGGAAAAAGCTAAAGAAAAAATTATTAGTTCTGGCGCAACCTTAGATGTTCAAAATATTTAAATTTCCTGAATTAAGGAAAAAAATAGCTTTTACAATTTTTATAATTGCGATATTTCGTCTTTTGACCCATATTCCTGTTCCCGGTGTAGATACATCGGCTATTAAATCTTATCTTGAAGAGAGTGTTTTCTTCGGATTTTTTGACCTTTTTAGCGGCGGGGGCTTTCAGAACTTCTCTATCGTTACTTTAGGTTTGGGGCCTTACATAAATGCCTCTATAATAGTTCAACTTTTAACTATGTTAATTCCGTCTCTTGAAGAAATGGCTAAAGAAGGAGAGTACGGTCAGGAAAAAATAAACATGTACACGAAAATATTGGCAATTCCCATGTCTTTGATTCAGTCTTACGGAATTTATTTTTTACTTAACAAACAAGGAATTATAAACACACTTCATTCTATAGATTTAGTTATTTTGCTTTTTACATTTATGGCTGGTTCTATGTTTTTGGTGTGGCTTGGGGATTTATTGACAGAGCACGGTATAGGAAATGGAATTTCTATGCTCATTTTTGTCTCTATCGTAAGCAGTCTCCCTTCTACTCTAATGGTTGCCGTAACGGGAATTATGTCTTCTAATTATTTAATATCCATTCTTATGGTTGTTTTAACTTTACTTACAATAATCGGGGTGGTATTGGTAAACGAAGGTACCAGAAATATACTTTTGGAATACGGACGTAGTAGTGAGAGGTCACAGAAAGTTACAAATTATCTTCCGGTGAAAATAAATCAAGCGGGAGTGCTTCCTATTATTTTTGCTGTGTCAGTAGTTTCAATCCCCGGCATGGTAGGAGGCCCGTTAATGGCTTCAGGTAAATCTGCATTAGTGGGAATAGGCACTTTTTTAACAACTCATTTTCAAACTACTTCTTTATTCTATAATGCTCTGTATTTTTTTCTGGTTGTGGCATTTACGTTTTTTTATACTTTTATTGAATTTAATCCTGACAAAATAGCGGATGATGTGAAAAAAAGAGGTGGCTTTATTCCCGGAATTAGGCCGGGAACGTCAACTTCTCAGTATTTAAAGAAAATTGTTTCAAGAATTACGTTAGTAGGTTCCCTTTTTTTAGGTTTAATTGCAATACTTCCTTATTTTATGAACCTTATATTTGGTCCCAATGCTATATCTATCGGAGGTACGAGCTTGCTGATCTCTGTTTCAGTGGTATTAGAAACGGTTAGACAGGTTGAGTCTCTTACTGCTACCAGAAGTTATGAAAAGTTTTTAGGATAAGATCATTTTTGATAGAATATTTTTATGTTTGATAAAGTTAGAGAACTAAATAAATTTAAGCAAGCCCAGAGCAAAATAAAAAAGCAGATGGAGGAGATATCGGCTACCCGTGAAAAAGATGGTATAAAAGTTGTTGTTAGAGGAGATAAAAAAATACAAAGATTGGAAATAGATGGTGAAGATCAAAAAGATCTCAGGGATCTCATAAATGATACTTTTGGCGATGTGGATAAGAAAGTTGAAAAGCAAATGAGAGGTCAGTTAAAAGATTTAGGATTACCCGATTTATAATTTTGTATATGAAATTACTTCTAATTGGTCCTCAAGGTTGTGGCAAAGGAACAATAGGAAAAAAATTAAGCCAATATTTTAATATTCCACTGATTTCTGTCGGCCAGATTTTAAGAGATTTGCCTAACGATTATCCTGATAAAGATCAAATTGAAGAATATATAGATAAAGGTGAGCTTGCCCCTCAGGATTTAGTAGCGGAGATTTTAAAATCGGAAATTTCAAAAGATATTTACAAAAATGGGTTTATTTTTGATGGTTGGGGAAGAACAATGGAAGATCTTGATTATTTTAATCCCGGATTTGATAAAGTGATTTTTATAAACATCTCCCCTGAAACCTCGGTGAAAAGAATATCTTCCAGAAGAACCTGCGAAAAATGCGGGGAAATTTTTAATATTGTTTCGATGCCGCCAAAGGTCGATGGAGTTTGCGATCTTTGTGGGGGAAAGCTGATACAAAGAGATGACGATACCGAAGATGCAGTTAAAAGAAGATTAGATATTTTTAAAGAAGAAACAATAAAGGTTGTAGATTACTTTAGAAAGCAGGGAAATTTAATAGAAATTGATGGCGAGGGTTCTCCTGAAGAAGTTTTTCAACTTGTTATTAAAGAGTTAGCGCCAAATTTGTAGTGTATAATTTTCCTAATGTTTGATTACACAAAAGACTATAATGAAAATTCAAACGAAAACACGAATGTTGTTAAATATTGGAGAAAACATCCTAAATCCATAGAGAAATACCAATTTGTTCATTATTTTCTTCCAAAGGAAGATAAGAAAAAAAGAGCAGATTTCCTTGATAATAAAGCCATTCTTGTTTATTGCGTATTGATATTGGCTATCAGTCTTGTTTTTAGATTTATTCCCAAATTTGCTCCCGGTGTTTTAGGGTATGCTTCAAATATAACTATTTCCGATCTTTTGAAGTATACAAATCAAAAAAGAGAAGAAAATGGCGTTGCTCCCCTTAAGCTAAATGCAAAATTATCTGCCGCCGCCGAAAAAAAAGCGCAAGATATGTTTAAAGATGGATACTGGGCTCATGTTGCTCCTGATGGAACTCAACCTTGGGATTTTATTCTTAGTGAAGGATATGAGTATATATATGCGGGAGAAAATTTAGCAAAAAACTTTTCTAATTCTAAGGAAGTTGTTGAGGCATGGTTTAAATCTCCTTCTCATAAGAGTAACTTAATAGGCGCAAATTATGATGAAGTAGGTTTTGCAGTTGTTAATGGGGTAATGGATGGTTATGAAACTACACTTGTGGTGCAAATGTTTGGTAGACCACGTCAGCCTTCAATGTTAGCTACGGTGGGTAGCGAGGGTGAGTTGTTTGGTGAAAATAAGGCTAGCGCCGAAGGTATTGAATCCGAAGCAAGTAGATTGGGAGAATCTACTTCTTCTCAACAACAGGAAAATATTGTGTCTGAAACAAAGGAGAGTTTAGGAGAAGAATACTCATCTTTTACACAGTCAAATGCCGAGCCAGTCATAGATGTTACAACTGCAACGAAATCAATCAGTTTAGCTTTTGGAATTTTTGTAAGTATTTTGCTGGCCTTGGATATAATTTATTCAAGAAAGAGAGGTATAAGAAAGTTTACGGGTTTAACCTTGGCTCACTTTATGGTTTTGATTATGGTTATAATTAGTATATGGTTGGTGTTTAAGCCGGGGTTAATTATTTAGGGACATTTTTTATGATGGATGATATTAAAGAAAACAGAGTAGAATATTTCATTCTTTTTGTCGCTATATTGGTTTTCATGTTTTTGGTGTACAGATTTAGATTTAATAAAGAAATGTTGATTCTTCTTAGTGGGGTAGGTTCTGCTTTATACGTAATTTGGGGCGTTGTTCATCACCTGATTAGAGGAAAATTAACTAAAAATATAGCTTATGAATATATTCTCTTTGGACTTTTAGTTTTTTTGCTTTTTTTCACTGTCCTTAGTTTTTAAAAATATATGAAAATAGTTGTTGTCATCCCTACTTACAATGAAGCTAAAAACATCGGTCGTCTCATCGATGCTTTAAGCGTCGTTTTTAAAGAAATTCCTTCTCACGATATGCATGTTCTTGTTGTGGAGGGAAATTCCCCTGACGGCACCGCTGATGTAGTTAGAGAGAAAATGAAACAATATGATTTTGTCCATTTGCTTATGGAGGAGAAAAAAGCCGGTTTGGGAGCAGCTTATGTTTATGGTTTTAAATATGCGATGAAAGAACTTGGAGCAGACGTATTGGTGGAAATGGACGCTGATTTTCAGCACGATCCTAGAGAGTTGAAAAATTTAATAAAAGAAATAGAGAACGGGTACGATTACGTAATTGGATCGCGCTTTACAAAGGGCGGAACTATACCGAAAGATTGGGATTTTAAAAGAAAGTTTTTTAGCAAAGCGGGGAATGCAGTTTCAAAAATTATCCTTGGAATAAAAGGTCTTAATGATTTTACAACGGGATATAAGGCTTCCAGAGTTAAAGGTTACGCAGATAGTATAGATCTTGACAATATTCTGTCCAAAGGATTTGCTTATAAAATAGATCTTTTGTACAAAATGCATAAAGCCGGCGCGAAAATAAAAGAAGTACCAATACACTTCGGACTGCGTGATGAGGGGGAATCTAAAATGGAGGGAAATAACTTAAAAGATTCTCTGAGAGTTGTTATAACCCTACGTTTAAGAGATCCCGATACAAAAAAGTTTCTTAGATTCTGTGTTGTAGGTTTTATAGGTTTTTTTGTTGATACCGGCCTGTTTAACCTTCTAAGGGTTTATACGGAAAATCCAAAAACTTCCTCTCTTATATCCGGTTTTATAGCAATGATCACCACTTTTACTTTAAATAATTTCTGGTCTTTTAAAAAGAACAAAATTGAGGGTACAAGAAAAAAAATTACCGGTTTTATTATCTATATAATTTCATCTTACATCCCCATCTTTTTGCGATCTCAAATGATAAAATTTGCTGTTTCTAGGTTTGGAAATACTTTTTGGGTTGCTAATATAACCTTTTTGATTGGGGTGATTTTAGGATTGATTTGGAATTACTGTGTCTATAGTAAAATAATTTGGAAGGATAAAAAATAATGAAATATTCAATTGTTGTTCCGGCTTATAATGAAGCCGACAAAATATCTTCAACAGTTGTTCAAATATTAAATTTCATGAGGAATTTCACCGATTCCTTTGAACTTTTAATTTCCGATGATGGGAGCACTGATTCGACAGTTTCCATTTTAGAGCAATTAATGGGAGAAAATCCCGAACTTAAAATAATAAAAAATCCGCATAGAGGAAAAGGTCCTACAGTGTGGTCTGCTTTTATGCAGGCAAAAGGAGATTATATTTATATGGCCGATGCAGATCTTTCTACACCAATTTCCGAATTGAGAAAATTATCAGTTTGGGCCGAAGAACAGGGCTACGACATTGTAATTGCATCAAGAGAAGGTACGGGAGCAGAGAGAGTAAATGAGCCTTTTTACAGGCATCTTATGGGTCGGGTTTTTAATCTTTTAGTTAGAATTGTTGCTCTACCGGACTTGAAGGATACACAGTGCGGTTTTAAGCTTTTCACTAAAAGATGTGTTCAGGATGTTTTTCCCAGAATGTACACTATTAAAAACGCTAAAGAATTGAAAAAACCGTACACAGGAGCTTGGGATGTAGAGGCTTTGTTGATTGCAAGAAGTTTAGGGTATAAAATAAAGTCCGTTCCTGTCACTTGGGTATATGTAAAAACCACCAGAGTCAGTCCCGTAAGTGACTCTCTAAAAATGGCTTTTGAGGTTTTGCAAATAAAATTAAGACTTTTGAGGGGAAAATATAAAACTGCTCAAAGCACCTCTGCTTCCCCCCAAAAATAGTAAATATTTTAAAATTAAGAGGTGACTTCAAAGTTATGAAAATATGTGTTATAGGTACAGGTTACGTTGGTTTGGTTGGAGCCGCAATATTTTCTGATTGGGGTAACGAAGTAATAGGTGTTGATATAGACATCGATAAAATTGAGAGAATAAAAAAGGGAGAAATGCCCATATATGAACCGGGGCTCTCCGAAATTGTATTAAAAAATATCTCTGAAAACAGGTTATCTTTTACTACATCAATTTCAGAAGGAGTAAGAAATTCAGATGTTGTTTTTATATGTGTGGGAACTCCTCAAAGTGAGACCGGGGATGCCGATTTATCTGCAGTTTGGAAAGTAGCCGCAGATATCGGAAAAAACCTAAATGATTATAAAGTAATTGTTACTAAAAGCACCGTTCCTGTAGGAACAAATGAAAAAATAAAGAAATTAATAAAGGAAAATCTTGTTGAAAATGTTGACTTTGATATAGTTTCCAATCCTGAATTTTTGAGAGAAGGTTACTCTGTGGAGGATATGAAAAATCCCGATAGAACGGTAATCGGCTCGGATTCTGAAAAGGCCCTTTCTATTATGAGGAGCTTGTATGATCATTTGGGAAAACCCATCTTAGAGTGTGATTTGAGATCAGCAGAAATGATTAAATACGCATCTAACGCTTTTTTGGCCTCAAAAATCTCGTTTATAAATGAAATGGCTCAAATATGCGAAAGATCCGGTGCCGATGTTTCGGTTGTTTCCAAAGGAATGGGTTTGGATAACAGAATAGGTCCCAGATTTCTAAATGCCGGAATTGGTTATGGTGGTAGTTGTTTTCCTAAAGATGTTGCGGCTTTGTATAAAACTTCAACTGATCAAGCTTATGATTTTAAACTCTTAAGAGGTGTAATGGAAGTTAATGAAATTCAAAAAGATTATTTTGTTTCTAAAGTAGTCCGATATTTTGGGAAAAATTTATCAGAAAGAACCATGGGTGTTTTGGGGTTGGCTTTTAAAGAAAATACTGATGACATAAGAGATTCCGTAGCAATAGAAATAGTGAAGCAATTAAGGGGTCTTGGAGCATATATAAAAGTTTTTGACCCACAAGCAATGTTTAATGCAAAAAAGATTTTGGGAGAAACAAGTATAAAATATTGTCTAGATAAATACGAAGCAATAGAAAATTCAGACGCTTTGGTTATATTAACAGAGTGGAAAGAATTCGCGAATTTAGATCTGCAAAAAGTTAAATCTATGCTAAAAAATCCTGTTATTTTTGACGGGAGAAATCTTTTGAACAGAGAAAAAGTGGAGTCTTCCGGTTTTGTTTATTTTGCTGTTGGAAAAAGAACTAACGGAGTTGAATTGTTAGATAAAGAACCTACCGGCGTTTCTGGTGTAATATTAAAGAATGGAAGTTAAAAAAAGGATACTTGTTTTTATCCCGGAGTTTCCGGTACTAACCGAGACTTTTATTGAAAGAGAATTAGAAAAATTAAATGAGTACGAAGGTATTGATTTGGTAATTTTCTCTTTAAAAAAAGGAAGAGGTGATATATCCGATTCTTTAAAGAAAAAAGTTGTCTACGATAGATTAAGTTTTGGGGATATTTTTGCTACTATTTTATATTTTTTTCTGCATTTTTCAGAGTTACGCAAAATCTTTCGGGAATTAAAAAAGAACAGTTATTCCGTCAAAATTTCAAGTTATGATAAAGATAAAGAAAGTGAAAATACTTATAGTGAAAGTGTAAATAGAAAAGGTAAAAAATCGGATGAAAAATTCAGTAATTTCTATATTTTTTTCAAATCCGTTGCTTACTCTAGAAAATTTTCAAAATATAAACCGCAATTTTTGTTTGCTCATTTCCTTTCTGAATCTTCCTCTATAGTAATGTACTCCTCAAAGATTCTCGGTATCCCTTACGGAATATCGGCTCATGCGAAAGACATTTTTGTTACTTCAAGCGATGTGAAAGAAAAAATTCAAACTGCAAATTTTATTGCTGTTTGCAATGAAAACGCCTATGAATATCTGTTGAAAAAATTCGGGAATTTGAATCAAAATATTTATTTGATACACCACGGAGTAGATGTAAATAAAATAGTAAAAAGTGTAGAGAACAAGGATTACAAGCCAATAAAACCGCTAATTTTATCTGTGGGAAGATTAGTGGAGAAGAAGGGTTTTAGATATTTGATAGATGCGGCTAAAGTTTTGAAGAACAGAGAAATTGATTTTCTTGTTGAGATTATTGGATTTGGCCCCTTGTATGAGGATCTTTTAATACAAATTAGGGAAAATAGTTTGGAAAACGAAGTAAAAATACTAGGAGATAATAAAGGCCTTTCAAATGAAGAGACATTGGTACATTTTAAAGGATCAAGTGTTTTTGCCTTTCCTAGCATAGAAACAGAAGAAGGAGATGTTGATGGCGTGGCAAATGTTCTTTTAGAAGCAGGAGCTTTTAAAATTCCTGTTGTGGCTACAGATGCAGGAAGCACGAAAGAAATAATAATTGACGGGGAAACAGGATTGTTGTTTCCTCCAAAAGAGTCCGTTGCTTTAGCCGACAAATTGGAAATATTACTAAGTGATGAAAAATTAAGAGAAAAGCTCGGTGAGAATCTTTTTAATAAAGTTATAGAAAAATTTGATATAAACAAAAATATAGTTTTATTGGAAAATAGGTTGAACGCAGGCCTCGGTTTGGAGAAAAAATGAAAATTGCTGTATTTACAAAATCTACAACATTACACAAAAACCACGGAGGACTGGAAACACAGAATTTGGCGTTATGCGAAGGCTTGGTAAAAAAAGGTTATTACGTAGTGGTATTCTCTCCAAAAAAAGAGATAGAAAAAGATTTTATAGAACAAAATGGAGTTAAATATGTTTTTATTGATGCTGATTACAAAGGATACATATTTTCAAGATTTAAAAAAAATAGTTGGGGGAAGCAATCTCTAAAAACTTTTTCTAAATGGCACGAGAAAGAAAAATTTGATGTGGTTATCAGCCAAAGCGCTTCTGCTGAATCCATTATAGAAAATAAAGATAAACTCAATATTAAGACTGTATCGATTGCTCATGGCACAGCAGCTTCTGAATATTCAACTTTTTTAAAAAATAAAAAAGGACCAAAGGGGTTTTATTGGATGATAAGAAACACCCAATATTTTATCAGGCAGTATTTTGGCAGGCAAAGAAGATATATACTTCATTCCGACAAAGTAATTGCGGTTTCGGAATATGTAAAAAAAGCATTAATCTCCGAAACTTTTGTTGATGAAAATAAAGTTGTAGTTATCCACAACGGAGTGGACGGGAATCTATACGCAAAAAAAGAAAAAAATAGAAATATAGGAGGCACGGTTGATTTGTATTTTATTGGAAGAGTAGAAGTATCAAAAGGAATTTTAACTTTATTGGATATAGTAAAAGATATAAATAAAAATATAGTGCTTCACGTGGTAGGAGAGGGGCCTTGTTTAGAAGAGGCTGTTGAAAAAGCCGGGAAAAACAAGATGCAGGAAAAAGTTATATTTCATGGAAAAATTCCCCACCATGAGTTTGTTAATAAAATAAATCCCGATATATTGGCATTTCCTACTCAAAGAATTGAGGGTTTTCCTATGGTTTTGGTAGAAGCAATGTTTGCGGGTATCCCTGTAGTGGCGTTTGATCTCGGAGGTGTTTCGGACGCTGTTATAGATGGGGTAACAGGGTATCTTGTGAAAAAGGGGGATAATAAATATTTTAAAGAAAAATTGGTAGAATTAATTGATAATCATCATTTAAGATTAGAATTTGGAAAAAATGCGGAAGAAAAAGCAAAAAAAGAGTTCACAATTGATAAAATGATAGATAATTATGAGAAAGTTTTTTTGGAGATTACAAAATGAAAATATTAAGAATAGTTTATGATTGGCCACCTCCCTGGCAAGGTTTAGCGCCACATCCTTTTGAAATTACAGCAAGCCAGGAAAAAGCAGGACACGATATTGAAGTGTTTTGCGGGAGGTGGCCTCGATCCGGAAATATAGAAAAGCCGGGTAATGTAAAAGTTCATCCGATAATGAGAGAACCTATTTCGGGAACCATTTTTTTTACTAGCTCAATTGTTTTGTTTTTTAAATATTTAAAATGGAGGAGAAAAAATACTCCGGATATTATTCATGCCCACGGACATTTTGCAATTTGGATTTACTGGTATAGATGCTTTTTGCAGAAATATTTTCCATGGTCAAAGGAATTAAAAGTTCCTTTAGTTGTTCATTTTCATAATGTTGCTAAAGATAGGTGGGTTCAGATGGAGAAGCAAAATAAACCTATAACGCCAATTTCCAGATATTTGGTTTGGCCTCTAACGATTTTTTCGGATGAGCATGCAGTGAAGGCTGCCGCCGCTTGTATTTTTGTTAGTGAGGGTAATTTGAAAAAAGCTATTGAGTATTACGGGGTGGACAAAAGAAGATGTTTTTTTGTGGAATCGGGAGTAAATCCTGCTTTGTTTAAGACAGTCGGTTATGAAGAAGTGGAGAAGTCAAGAAGGGACTTGGGTTTTGATATGGATGATAAGATAATTTTGAATCACGGAATTATGTCCGAGCGAAAAAATATTCATATTCTTGTGGAGGCTTTAAAATTTTTACCCCCGCAATATAAACTTCTTTTAGTAGGTTCGGGAGATACTTCCTACATTAGTAAGATTAATGAGGCAATATCTTTAAATGGTGTTGCTAATAGAGTTGTGAAAGTGGGGTATACACCCTACCCGCAAACTCCTATTGCTTATCAAATTTCCAACATTTTTGTTTTGCCTTCTTCTTGGGAAGGGTTGCCCAAAGTTGTGATGCAGGGTCTTTCTTGTGGAATTCCTTGCTTAGTGTCAGGCTTTAGATTATCGGAGACTATACAAGGTTTGTACTATCTTAAAAGTCTTGATCCTAAGTATATTGCTAGATCCATTTACGCTATTGTGGAAGGAAATTATACTGCTGTTGATGCTAAAAAAGTTGCACTTTTGTATTCTTGGGATATGAGAGCTAAGGAAATAGAGAAAGTTTATGAATTTGCCAAGAAAAACTATCTCGTTTAAAAATATTCCTGCTAAATTTTATGCATACCTACTTTTTATCGTATTGCATGTTGCTCTTTTTAATGTAAATACAGCTGAATGGGGAGATTCTTATAGGATTTTGCGGGCTTCTGAGTATATTAGACAGGGAAGTTATCCTTCAGATGAAAAAAGACCACCTCTTTTTTCGGCTCTAACTGCGGTAAGGCCCAATTCTGTTGACCCTGTGGTGTGGGGCAGAGTAGTCGTTTTTATATTTTCTTTTTTATCTTTAGTTGTTTTTGATAAATTAACTCAAATTTACATAAAAAATGAAAAATACAGATTTGTTTCATTGATTTTGTTTATTTTGAATCCGGTTTACCTTTACTGGTCTATAAGGGTTATGGCTGATGTTCCGTTTTCTTTCTTCGTTTTGCTCACTTTTTATTTATTGTCAAAATATTATGAAAGTTTAAAACAAAAAGAGATCGATAAAGATTATAAAATCAACAATTTTAAAAGTCTTATTTGTATGGGTATTGTGTGCGGTTTGTCTATACTTACAAGGTTTGAAGGATACTTATTGTTTTTGAGTGTTTTTATCGGAGTGATTTTTTCTCAATATGAAATTTTCTTTAAAAAAATAAAAATAAAAGAATTATTTTATTTAATTAAAAAAAACTGGAAAAAAGCAATCGTCCTAGGATTAACGACCTTAATTACAATATTACCCTGGCTGTTGTATAGAAATCCGTTGGAGTCTGAATATTTTGAAGAACCAAGTAGACGTACTTATAATTTTAATACCATTTGGATTTATCTCTCCTCCATTTTATATATATTTGGTTTTACTTCAGCCTTTTTCTTTATAATCAAGAGTTCTAAAAATGTTTTGGATTTTTTAAACAGAAATATTAGTATAACGACATTTATGATTGTAGAACTTTTGTTGATACTTGTATGGCCTGCTGCCATACCAAGACTTTTCCTACCCTTGATACCTTTTTTTGTCCTTATCTTAACAATATCTTTGGAGTCATACTTTAAAAATTACAACAATGGCAAAAAAGCTGATTTATTGATTTTAGTTGGTCCTGTTTTCCTTTTGTTTTTCTATATTTTAAGTCAATATTTTTTAAAGTTGCAGTTTCTTGTTCCTGTGAAAGTAGCTTTTGCCACAATAGTTTTGATTCAGATTTTTTCGCTCCTCTCTTTTTATTTTGGAAAAGTAAAAATATTTTTTTACTTAGTTTTAGTATCTATCACTTTTTGGTCAATATCAGTAATTTTCAACCACAAGGATATTTACACAGCAATTAAATCCGCAGGAATATATGCAAGGGACAATTTAGATGGAAAGATAGTTTTTAATGATACTACGAGCATAGCAGACTGGTACATAAATTATTCTTATCCACAAAAAGACCTGACTGGGGAAAAGTGGGATTTTTCGGACAAAAAAAAGTTGAACTATGAATATTTATTAGAAAATGATGTTTCCTATGTTCTTGTTACCAATGAAGATAATTCTAGTTTTGATTTAAATATGAAAAATTTCAAACATCTAAAATTAATCCAAAGTTTTAGGTATAATATCGGGAGCAAAGAATTTTTTGCCAGTATATTTGAATTTAAAAAATAAATTGAATATGAAATTATCTATTGTTGTACCGGTTTATAACGAAAAAGACACGCTTGAAAAAATCATTGATTTGGTTAAAGCGGTCGATGGTGTGGAAAAAGAAATAATCATAGTTGATGATGGGTCTACTGATGGTTCAGTTGATATTATAAAAAAAATCGGAGAAAAATACCCCGATATCAAAACTGTCATTAAAGGTGAAAATAGAGGAAAAGGACACACACTGAAAGTTGGGTTTAAGGAGACGACGGGGGATTATGTTATTATTCAGGATGCGGATCTTGAGTACGATCCTCAGGATTATAAAAAGCTTTTAGCAGAATTAAAAAGTGGAGATGCCGACGTCATATACGGATCCAGATTTTCCGGAAAATATGAGAAGATGACCACTCTTCACTATTTAGGAAACAAACTTTTAACTTTAGTGACCAACATTCTTTTTGGAGTTGCGCTTACGGATATGGAAACTTGTTACAAGTTGATGCCGGGGGATTTTGTTAGGAATGTTGAGATTAAGTCCGAGCGATTTGATTTTGAGCCGGAAATTACGGCGAAAATATTAAAAGCAGGTTTGAAAATAAAAGAAGTTCCGATTTCTTACAAAGGAAGAGCTTTTAGCGAGGGGAAAAAAATAACATGGAAAGATGGATTTAATGCTATTCATGCCCTCATAAAATTTAGGTTCTTTGATTAAATCAATTAAATTAAGTAAAAATGAAAAATATCAAAAAAATAGTTAAAGAAAATATTTACCTTTTTATAATATTTGGTTTATCTTGTGTAAATTTCTTTGTGGCTCTTAAGCTTAATGTATTCAGATATAACAATTTTGATTTTGGGAAGTTTGATCTTGGAAACATGACGCAGATGGCTTGGTACACGCTTCATGGTAAGTTTATGTATCTCACCGATTATTTTGGATCAAATGTTCCAAGATGGTCTATGAGCCATGTAGATCCTCTTCTCGCTCTGTTTGTTCCCATTTTCGCGGTTTTTCCCCATCCTCTTACATTGGTAATATCTCAACTCTTCATTGTTGTGTTTTCATCTTTTTTAATTTATGCAATCGCGAATTTGGAGCTGAAATCAAAGTTTTCTGCTTTTATGTTTAGTTTGGCTTATATTTTTCATCCATCGCTGGGTTTTATAAACGGGACAATGGGGTTTCACGCTGTTACAGCGGCGATTCCTTTTTTCCTTGGAGCTTTTTATCTTTTTGAAAAAATGTACAAAGAGAATTCTTTTACGAAAGGAAAAATGATACTTTTCTGGGTTTTGCTTGTGTTGACAATGGCGGGAAAAGAGCAGATTCCTCTTTATGTTTTTATGTGGGGTCTTTTCGTTTTATTTTTCAGGACTCCCGAAGCGGGAAGTTTTAAGTTTAGTAAAGATTGGTTCAAGAATTTCTTTAAAATAAAAACAGCTAAAATCGGAGCGAGTATGGTAGTTGTTGGTTTGTTATGGTTCGTAACTGCTTTTTTTATCGTAATTCCAAAGAATACGCACTATCGGGTAGAAAGTTATGATAGATTTGTGGCTTCTATTGGTGAGGAGCCGGATGCGACAAATGATGTTACTCGGGAAAACTACTTTCTTTCAAGATATGAAGATTTTGGTACTTCTTACACTGAGGTTATAAAAAACATGATATTGAATCACCAACGTTTGATTAGGACATTTTTCAGCGGTGATAGATTGGAAAGTTTGGATAAGACATTTAGACCTTTTTCTTATCTTCCTATCGCTAATCCGGCGATGCTTCTTATATCCGCTCCTGATTTTTTAATAAATTATCTTGTAACAGAAGAAGGCCTGGGAGTTGAGGAGATTGAAAATCATAGAATATCCATGATTATACCCGTGCTTTTTGTTTCAACTATTTACTCTATAACTTTATTGACGGGAATAGCCACGGATATTTTTCCGAAAGTAGGAAAATATAAAAAGCAGATGATTTCAGCGCTGTCCTTATTGGTATTTCTCTCATGCTATTTTACAACCATAAAATACAACAACCCTCTTTATTTGTGGTTTACTCAGGCGGTAAAAAGAAGAGTTTCCGCCGATTATGATTTTGGAGGGAAGGAAGTATCTGATTTGGAAATTGGTGATGTTGTGAAGCTTCCGGATTTGGATGTTAAAGATGTTAAATGCGCAAATGCTATTATCTCTAAAATACCCGATAATGCTTCGGTATCAGGACCTGATAATCTTGGAGACCACATGAGCATGAGGGAGACTTATGCTATATTTCCCGCGCTTTGGAACGAGGCCGATTATGTGATTGTTGATGTACAGTCAAGAAAACTTTTAGCTATATTGGGTCTTAATAAAAACATTATAAAAAGTTTAACGGAAAAATTAGTTTCCACTGAAAGATATGATTTGATAATGGCTTGTGGAAATCTTTATCTTTTCAAGAAAGGAGAGCCTAGAGAAAGAACAAGTCTTATTCCCATACAAGAAAGGTTTGAATTTCCGGAGAAATATAATTTTAATGTGTTGGATCTGATTAGTATTGTGGATTTTGAAATGCCAAGCAAAATGAAAAGAGAAGAATTAAGCAATGGTAGAGTTGTTTACAAAAAGATTAGTGAAGAAGGGATGGATAATTTTCTTTTCTACATTACTTTAATGAATAAAGAAACCGGAAAAATATTTCAGGTTGCTAATTTACCTTCTTTTGCGTTTTCAAGTCCTTCTGAATGGACGGAGAATATGTATTACTTGGAGGATTTGAGTTTTGCCATCCCCTCATATGTGGATCCCGGAGAGTACGGCTTGTTTGTAAGTGTTTCAAATAAAATAAAAATGAGAAGCGTTTATTTGGGAGATGTTTTAGTTGAGTAAAAATGAAAGATTTGGGTAAATGGCAAATTGTCAGTTTACTGTCCCAAGGTTTAGCCATGCTTTTAGGTTTGGTTGAAACCTTTGTTGTTATAAGAATTTTAAGCGTCGGGGAGTGGGGATTAGTACAACTAGCAGTTTCTATAGGCGGGGCTTTGGGGATTTATCAACATTTGGGATTAGTATCCGCAAGCACCAGAGAGATATCTTCAGCCAAAAGTGAAGATGATATTTTTAAAATTTTTTTTACGGCTTCAATCGCAAGATATTGCGTCACAATTCCCATATCTTTGGGTTTGTTCTTTGGCGCGGGAAGTATAGCGGAAAATTTGTATCATAACCCGGACTTAATATTTCCATTGAAAATATATGGTATTACCATGTTATTTCAAGGGGTTCAGGGGATATTAAATTCCGTAATATCGGGAACGCAGAGATTTAAAGAGCTTTTTGTTTATCAAATAGTAATAGCGTTTGTTAATGTTTTAATATTTGTGCCTCTTGTGTATTTTTTTAAGGTTCCGGGCTATTTTTATGCTTTTATGCTTTTTAATATTATTTCATCGGTTTCGCTAGCAGTAATTGCTTTTAAACCTTTGAAATCAAAAATATCCCTTCCCACAAAAGAAGAGTTCTTGAGAATTTTTAAAGAAATATTTTCTATAAGCGTAGCGATATACATAGTTAAAATTTTATATACAAATTGGGAGAAACTTGGAGCAAATGCTTTAGGTCTTTTTAATCCTGCGGAAACAGTTGCAATTTATTCTTTTGCTCTTCTTTATGCAAAAAAGCTTATGACTATTTCTGATTCCATCACGACTGTTAATATTCCGGTTTTCTCCGAAAGATATGTGAACAACTTTAAAGAATTCAGAGATTCATTTTTGAAAAATTTTAATAAACTCTTTTCCGTAATAGTTTTAGCAGGTGCTTTTGCTTCTTATTTTGCTCCTGAAATAATTAATCTTCTTGTCGGAGGTGAAAAATACAATGAAGCATTACCCTTGATAGTTCCTATGGTTTTTGCTTTTGTGGTGTATTCCTTTGTAAATATTATAAATTCTAGTGTTCTAATCCCGGCCAAAATGGCCAAAAGTATGGTGGGAAGTTATGTACTTTTAATTGTTGGAACAATAGCTTCGTTTTTTGCGCTTAAAAATTTTACTCCGACGCTATTGTCTGCTTCTTGGGCTATGACCATTGGGAGCTCTATTTGTTTGTTCTTTATGGGTTATTGGGTAAAAAAGAAGATGGAATTTTCTGTTTTTAATTTAAATCACATTGTTACCATATTGTTGTCTTTGGGAATTTCCTTTTTTTGTATTTTAGAAACCACTTCAATAAAACTGATGGCTTTTATCCCTGTATTCGTTTTTTTGACATGGATTTTATTTAAGTTTAATTTTCTTGGAAAAGATGATATTTTTTCCGTGCGTGATAAATTACTTTCTCTTGTAGGAAAAAAATCTTGATATGAAAAATAAAAATACATTAAAAACTATATTAAAAATTGTTATAAGCGGTAGTTTAATTTATTATCTTTTTTCAAAAAAAGTGAATATCAGCGAGGTTGTTGAAAATTTCAGATCTTTGGATTGGAGATATGTTGTTTTGATGGTACTGGTAATAATTGTTCATTACACAATTAGTTCGTTAAGATGGAAATCCCTTTTAATACACGAAAAATCGGGTGAGGTGTCCCAGCTTTATCTTTTGAAACTTTATTTTGAAGGCGCTTTTTTTAATAATTTTATGCCTACAAGTATCGGGGGAGACGTATATAAGATTGTTAAACTTGGAAGAAAAATAGACGATCCTGCAACGGGTTTTTCATCCGTATTTACGGAAAGATTTACCGGTATTTTAATGCTGTTTTTAATAGGACTTTTGAGTTTAGGTAAACAGCTGGGATGGGGAGTTTTGGTTTTGATAATTTGGCTGATTTCAGGTTTTTATATCGGAATGTACGTTTTGAAAGTTTTAAGTAAAAAAATAGGTTTTGTCAGAAAAATTTACGATGCCTTGATGGTGTATAAAAACTATCCTAAAGTTCTTTTCTTTGCTATGTTCACTTCTCTTGTAATCCAGCTTTTGGCTATATTAACGCAGTATTTGGCTTTTATGGCAGGGGGGATTAAATTGCCTGTCTTTTATTCTCTGATGGCTTTTCCTATCATTACTTTAGCGGGGTTTTTCATTCCTTCAATAAATGGAATTGGGGTTCAGGATGCTATGTACGCAAGTATGTTTTCTTTCGTAGGGGTTTCCGTTGATGTTGCGGTTTCTATGTCTATTGTTTATCACATTGTACGAATGGGGGTAAGTTTGATTGGGGGGATTTTGTATGCCCTTGATAAGGAATCATAAACCTTTTAATAGGTTGAAAAATAAAAAATATCTGCCCCTTTTTTTACTTTTAATATTCTCCGTATTGTTTTTTGCAACCCGTTTGCCGGGTTTAAAAGACGATGTAATAAATCCTGATGGCGCGGCTTGGCACTACAGATCGGAGCAGTTTATTGTTGGGATAAAAAATAAACAATTTGAAAAAACTTATCAGCATTATCATCCCGGAGTTACTCTAATGTGGATTGCCGGAACAGCGGTTGAGGTTTACAAAAAAGTTTCGGGTGTTACTGCGTATGATATTTCCAATTTTCCAAACTTTGATCTGGTTTCTAAAATCTCTGTTATATCAGTGCAATTTCTGCTCACTCTTCTTTTGATTTATTTATTGTCAAAGATCATTGGTTTCAAAAAAAGTATTTTAACGGTTTCCCTTTTTACTTTTGAACCTTTTTTTATCGGAAATTCGCGTTTATATCACATGGATATTTTGCTCACATTGCTATTGTTGAATTCCATTTTATTGGCATATCTTAATATGAAAAATCCCGGCTTTTGGAAGTCAATTCTTACGGGTTTTTTTCTGGCGCTTTCGTTTTTAACAAAAAGTTTAGCAATCGGAGCTTTGTTTTTTGTTGTTTTTTACACCATTTTTTACCTTTCCCATACGGATAAAAAAGATAAAATATTTTCAACTGTTGCCTTTATTGTGCTTTCATTCGTTATCTTTGTTTTTGCTCTTTTTCCGGCTCTTTGGGTGAAACCGGTTTATTTTCTTTCGGATATATTTAAAGAAGTTGCAAGAGTAGGAGTGAGAAAAGGTCATGAACAATTGGTAATGGGTGAATATACGGAAAGGGCGGGAATATTATTTTATCCTCTTGTAATCCTTCTTAAGGCAAGTCCTTTTTTAATTTTGGGAGTTATTCTCTGCGTTTATTTTTTCGTGATGTCTTTTCATAATTTAAAGAAAAAATTCAGGGACGGATGGAAGTTTGTGTTTGATTTTAATTCATTTCTCTTTGTTTTTTATTTAGGATATTTTTTAGGAATGTCTTTTTTTGCAAAAAAAATAGATAGGTACATGCTTATTGTGTTTCCTTTTCTTTCGTATTGCGCTGTAATTGGATATAAAAAGTTTTACCAAAATCTTAAAAGTTTTTCCGGAAAGAGAGTTTTTAGAATATTACTTTTTCTTTTAATTGTGTTTTTTGTGGGTTTTCCGATAATTAATCTTTATCCGTATTATTTTACCTACACCAGTCCGTTGTTCGGTACGTCTGAAAATGCAAATAAAATAATTGGTCAAAAGCCCTTTGGCGTAGGAATTCCGAAATTGAAGGAAGTAATTTTGGAAAGATATTCAGATAAATACGGGGGCGAACCAAAGTTAGGTTTTTACGATCTTCCGCCAATGAAATCAATATGTCCGAACTCAAAAATTTTTGATGTGCGGACTTATGGTCCAAGTAATTACGATCTTTTGATTTTGGCCATAAATGAAGAAATGCCTGAAAAGGTACTGGAAAATAAGCAGTATGTTTTTGAAAAGGATTATTCTTT
>DAOSPG010000004.1:12960-25583 GCA_035374605.1 bacterium | reverse complement strand
ATGCTTTTGGTAGTTTTGCTTTTGGCGCTTACCATGGGGCTCACAAGTGATATGTTGATATCTTTACTGCGTTCAAACACAAAAACTCAGGTTATGAATGAAATAGAACAACAGGCAAACTTTGTCTCTTTGAAAATAGAAAAAGAGTTAAGAGATTCGGTGGATGTGAAGATTCCCGGGGGAGGAATGAGTGGGGATTCTATTGAACTTACTTTAAGATCGGGTTCTACGGTTACCTATAGATTACAGGGAGGTGTTTTGCAAAGATCTACAACAGCGGGGTCTTTTGTTCCTATTACATCTAATTCCAGTCCCGGTGGTGTTGTTGTTTCCGGAAACGGAAGTCCTTTTACTATTACCGGGTCTAATCCTAAGGTGGTAAAACTTAACATGACATTTAATCAAGCTCAAAGTGGCGCTGGGGCAAGCTATAAGGGATCAATAAAACTCGAGCCGTCAATAGTAATTAGAAGCTCGTATCAATAAATTTGAATTAAGTTAAAAAATAAATAAATGCTTTCTAAAAATCCTAAAAGTAAAGACTTTCTCTTTCAGAATAGTAAACAAAAGGGTCAAACCCTTGTGATCGTTCTTTTTATAATGGTTGTGGCTTTAACCATAGGTATAATAATTTCAAATCGATTTATAAAAACCTTAAGAGATATCTCACAATCTGACAGTTCTTCAAGAGCTTTGGCAGTAGCGGAAGCCGCGATAGAAAATATTTTGCTTGTTCCTCAGGAAACTCTGGAGGACTATGTAAATTACGGTAATTGCGGGGAAGATTGTGTTTTAGAAATATCTAAGGAACCGGGTTACAGAGCTCGGGCTGACGTGGCACTTAGTTTCGCAGGAGCTTCAAATGATCCATATAGTATAAAAATTGAAGAAGGTAGTACTTATCAACTTTTTCTTGATGGTTACGGTTCAGGCTCCGTTGTTAACATATGCTGGGATAACAATTCTTCAATATACTCTTCTTATATATACGAAAATGCCGGTTTAATCTCATCTAAAATTTACGTTTTTAATCCGGTCGGGTATTCCGGGGAGGAAAATGGTTTTTTGGAGGCAACTTCTCTATACGGACACACTAATTGTTTTTTAGTTGATACTGTAGGAATACCTAAACTTTTAAGAGTAAAAGTTTACAATGAAGACGCACTTGTGTATTTTATACCCGCTGAAGGTCAGAGTATTCCTAGTCAGGGGATTTTGATAAAATCAGTAGGCAGATCAGGAGATGCCGTGAAAGTGGTGGAAGTTTTGAAGACAGAGGGAGCGGCGCCTGAATATTTTGATTATGTATTGTATCAAAAATCCGAAGATAGCCCGTTGTCTAATAGAAATAATTGAGGTAACATTTTACTATGCCCATAGTAGGACTTAACATAGGAAAAAAGAGCTTTAGAGCTGCAGAATTGGAAGAAAAAAAAGGAAAAATTATTCTGAATAATTTCGGCACTTATGTTAATTACAAAACTCCTTCTGCAGAAAATTTTTTAAACGATGTGTCCGGAATATCCACGTCACTGTCTGAATTTTTTTCTGAGACTAATTTTAGTACCTCCAGCGTTATTTTAAGTATTGATGAAACCTATGTTTTTATGACTGTTGTAGAAATGCCGAAAATGAGTGGTGAAGAATTGAAAAGCTCAATAAAATATGAAGCTGAGCAACATATCCCCTTTCCTATCAATCAGGTTAATATCTCTTATCAAAAATTAGATGAGATCATTTCTGATAAAGGAAAAATGCCTGTTCAAATAGTTGCCGCAAGGAAAAACATTATTGATAAATACATTGAAATAATAAAAAAAGCAAAATTGATTCCCAGGGCCATTGAACCTGAGACCATAGCTTTGGGTAGATCCCTTGGAGATAGTCCTGAATCTCCTGTGGGGACTATGATTGTGGAAATGGGTTTTGAAAATAGTTTAATGGTTGTTTGTTATGGAGGAAGTGTCAGATTTACAAGAGCTGTACCGATTGGCGGGGACTTGATTACAAAAACCATAATGCAGAATTTGAATTTGGATTATGCTCAGGCTGAAGAATATAAAAAAGTCTATGGTTTGGATGAATTTCAGAGTGAGGGAAAGGTCGCAAACATTATAAGTCCGATTGTTGATAACTTAGCAGTTGAAATTAAAAGAGCTATATTGTACTTCACAAACCATAACCCATCTGCTAATATTAAAAAGGTTGTAATGAGTGGAGGAACTGCCCTAATGCCCAATTTACTATCTTATATAGCAAATAAATTAGATTTAGAGGTTGTTTTAGCGAATCCTCTTGATGGGATTGAAATATCTCCTAAATTGGAAAAAAGAAAGCAGGAATTGCTGGATAATGCTGCCAGTTACTCTTCTTCAATTGGTTTGGCTTTAAGGGGAATTAAAAATGCTTGACGACATAAATCTAATTCCGCAAACCGAAATAATTGAGCAAAAAAGATCTAAGATTGTTTCTTCAAGTACGATTTTTTCTATTGTCATACTCTTAATAACCTTGGGAATATCTGCTTATTTATACACTACCCTATCAAAAATAGACTCAGACATTAAAAAAACTGAAACCGAAATAGAATCTTTGAGAAGTGATATAAAATCTATGGCGGATATTGAAGTAGCCGCTAGAAATTTAGATAAAAAGTATAACGCACTCAAATCCCTTTTTAATAGTAGGGTAAAATACTCTCTTCTTCTTAAAGAATTTGAAGCCAGGAAGCCATCCGATGTATCAGTTCAGAGCTTTGATGTTAAAACCGGGCAAATAAGTGTTTCCGGTACTTCCGGTAGTTATATTTCAGTAAAAAATCTTATGGATAATTTGCTAAATAAAGAATTTCAAGATGGCAATCCTTCTTTGAAAGATGTTTTTACAAGTGTTTCCTTGAATTCTGTTAATTTGGATAAATCTACTAATGATGTAAAGTTTTTGATAGTGATAACCTATCAGGAAAGAAAGTTGCAGGGTCTTTAAATGCCTGAGGAAAATAAGCAAATTAACATAGACGTAAATAGTTTTTTGTATAAATTAAGAAATGCTGTTGTTAATTTTATTGTTCCTATTATAGCTTTTGGTGTTGCACTTCTTCTTATAGTACTTTATATTTACCCCTCTTTTAAGAGTTTGCCTGAAAAAAGGGAGGAACTTAACAATAAAATTTCTCTAAAAAATACTTTGTCTGAAAAAGTTTCCGATTTGAAAGTTTTGTCTGATTTTGGGGATGTGTTGAATGAAAATTTAGAGATTGTAAATAAAGTTTTAGTTCCGGAAGCAGATGTTCCAAGACTTTTAGACCAAGCTACTCAAATAAGCCAAAGAGCAGGAATGGAACTAGATAGGTTGTCTTATTCATATGGTTCCAAGGCAGAGGAAGAGAAAGAGACCGATTTTGATGTGGTAAATGTTTCAATGGGAGTAAATTCTAGTTTTGAGCAGTTGGTTTTATTTATGGAATTGGTTGAAAAAGCAGCCAGATATGTGAGTGTATCTAACTTCAGGTATTCAGTTTCCGAAGATAGGGAGGAAGGTGTTTCCAGGATATCTAGTTCTTTTTCTCTTGATTCCCCCTATCTTTTTGTGGAATCTTCCGCTGTCACGGATGAACCCATCGGGATAGATATTAAAAGCTCCGATTTTGTTAATTTTATGGATATGCTTAAAGGCTTGGATTATTACGATTTTGTAAATAGAAATATTCAAGCGGAGGAAGAGAAACCGGAAGAAGAAGAACAAACAGAGGAAGAAACTGCTGTTGAAAATACAGAAGAGCAAACAACTGAAACTGGGATGGAGATAATGGAAGAACCGGTTACTACCCCTGTTGTAGAAGAAGATACTAATACCGAGTCTTTAGAACAACAATCCGTTTTTCCAATTGATTAAGATTAACCAATATGTAAATTTTCCAGAATATTTTTTGTACTTTGTGGTAGTGTGTGTTGAAAATATGGGCTTTGTGATTTTTTCTATCTTTTAAGAGGTTCAAATCTTTTAGAGTTTTCTTTCCTCCATTTTTCTATTTCCTTGTGATTTCCTGATAATAGTACCTTTGGAACTTTCAAACCTAAAAAATTTTCAGGGCGTGTGTATTGAGGATATTCTATAAATTTGTTCTTTTCTGCAGAAAAAATCTCTTTGGAAAAAGATGAAAAACTCTCTACTTTTACGGCCTCTTCTTTTTCCAAAATGCCCGGAAGTAATCTTGTTACGCTCTCCATTATTGCTAATGCAGGAATTTCTCCTCCGCTTAAAATATAGTCTCCTATTGAAATGACATCTGTAGCAATGTGTTTTTCAACTCTGGCATCAATACCCTCATAACGACCGCAAATAATTGATATTTCTTCGCATTTTGATAATTCTTCTGCCTTTTTTTGATTAAATTTAGTTCCTCGAGGAGATAGAACAATTATTTTCTTATTTTTTCCCACTGATTTTCCATTTTTTATTCTCTCCTCCATTTTTTCCTTGCCGTGTATTTCTGATAAAGCTCTGAATATTGGTTCAATCATAAGAATCATCCCTACTCCCCCACCATAAGGTGTGTCGTCTACCGATCCGTATTTATTAGTTGAAAAATTTCTTAGATCAATAAGGTTGTATTCGGCCAAATTTTTTTCGATTGCCTTTTTAAATGGTAAATTTGCAAAATGCTCATTAAAAAGCGAGGGGAAAAGAGTTATTATGTTGAATTTTATCATTGAGAATTATTAAAGATTTTGTTCGTTAGAATCCTGTAACGATTCATCCAGTAGTACCTGGATTCTTATATTGTCTCTTATGGCTTTTGCTTTTGCTAAGTTTCTAAGAGATTTTATAGTTTTTCCTTCTTTTCCGATTACAATTCCCATGTCGTCTTCCGAAACTTTTATGTGATAAATGAAGGTGTCGTTTTCTCTATTCTCTGTAATTTTAACTTCCTCTGGTTTGGAAGTTATTTGTTTTATTAAAAATTCTAAAAATTCTTTCATTTAGATTCTTCCTCAGTTTTTTCTTTTTCAACTTCTTCTTTTTCAACCTCTTCTTCCTTAGATTTTTCTTCCTTTCCTTCAGATTTTTCCCCTTCCGTTACATTCCCGACTGCTTCAGTCTCAATCTCAGCTTTTTTAGTTTCCTTCTTATCTTTGGTTTTCTTTGGACTATATTCTATATATTGATATTTGTTCTCTATCAATTTTGTTACCGCTTCTGTTACAAGCGCTCCGTTTTTTTTCCATTTTTCAAATTTCTCCTTATCGTACGAGAATTTTTTTTCAGGATCAAAAGGGTTGAAATATCCTAAAATATCAAGATATTTTCCGTTTCTTTTATCTCTGGTATTAGAAACCACAAGCTTGTAAGCAGGCTGATTTTTTCTTCCTATTCTTGCTAATCTTATTGTTAATGACATAGTCGATTGATTGTAGCAGAAGGCTTTTTAATTGTCTATTTTTTTCAAGGCTTTTTCTGCGGCATTTTGCTCAGCCTTTTGTTTACTTTTTCCTTGTCCTTCTGCCCAAAGATTATCATTTAGAAATACTCCAACTTTGAAATTTTTTTCATGGTCAGGACCCCAGGAATCTTCAATTTTATAAGTTGGGGTTATTCCATATTTTTCCTGGGCTTTCTCCTGAAATACAGATTTTGCATCTTTATATTTTTCTTTTTCTATTACATCCTCAATTTTATAAAAAAGCTCTTTTTCTAAAAATTTTCTGCAAAACTCCAGACCCTTTTCTAAGTAGAGAGCGCCTAAAACCGCTTCAAATGTATTAGCTAATATGTATTCCCTGCTTCTTCCTCCTGTATTTTCTTCGCCGTTTGAAAGCAAAAGCATTTCCCCATAGCCCAATCTTTTTGCTTCTTCCCCAATTGAATTTGTACATACTACAGCAGATCTATAATTTGTCATATCTCCTTCAGGGGAGTTTTCATATTTTTTAAAAAGGTACTCAGACGATATGAGTTGCAGTACTGCATCGCCTAAAAATTCTAATCTTTCGTTGGATTTATAGCCCTTATTGGGATGTTCATTTAGATACGATCTGTGGGTAAAAGCGGTTTTGAATAGTTCTTCATTTTCTAATTTTGTATTTAATACTTCTTGTAGTTTGTTAAAATCAAAAGACATTTTTTAATTGATATCAATTTTTTACTGAATTTTTTCTTCCAAGACATCTATTATGTCCTGAATAGTTTCAAAGCTTTTAGAGTGTTCAATTAATTCAATTTGGAAAATCTCTTCCAGTTCTTCTAATATTTCCAAAAGGTCCATCTCCCCTATGTTTAAGTCGTCTTCAATAAAAGACTCGGCATTTATTTCCGAGGGCTCTATGCCTATTTTTTCACTTATTACTTTTTTTATTTTTCCTAAATAATCGGTCATTTTTATTTGATATTAATATTCCTGTAAATTATCGGTTTTTTCAAATATTTCCTTCGGCAGTTTTTCTTTTTCAGATGGTAAATATTTTTCAACTACGGTTCCCATTACCCCATTCACAAATTTGTGCGATGTATCATTTCCGAATTCTTTTGCTATTTCCACTGCTTCATCGATTACCACTTTTATAGGAGTTTTTTTTCCAAATAAAGCTTCAAAAATAGCTATTCTTAGTATTACTAAATCAATTTTGGCTATTTTGTCAATAGGCCAATCAGGAGCGCATTCTTCAATAATTTTATCTATTTCATCTATATGATTTCTAACCCCCTCTACAATAAATTTTGTCAATTCATCATCATAGTCTATTCCTTCCTCTTCCAGCATTTCCTTGGAGGTGGAGATACATTCTTCAAAGTTAGGTTCGGAAAAAAGCCATGAAAAAATAGACGAAAGAGCTAATTTTCGTGAAGTATGTCTGGGATCTGTATTGGATATCATTTACAATTCAATAGATTCCTCTACATGAGGTCTCTTATAACCCTTTTTGTTTTTTACAGAAACTACTTGAACTTCTTTTCTTTTATAATGGGCATTTCTTTTTCTTCTTACCCGTCCTTTTGATGATCTTCTTTTTGGTACTGCCATTTTTTGCCTTTTTAAAAATAATTAACTGAAGAAATTTTATCAGGTTTTTGCTCGGGGTGAAATATACACAGGAATTGATAGCGTGTCAAATAAATATGAAAAAAGCCGGTTATTTTAAAAGCGTTAAAAAATAACCGGCGAATAGACCTAATAGCCTCTCAACTCTCTCCTAAGTTTTTCCTTCTCTTCTTTCTTTAATTCTTTTTGCGTTTTTCCGCCATTTCTTTCTTTTTCGGAGATGGTGAACAAATCCGGCCTGAAATTAGTTAGACCAAAGAAAAGTTCTTCTAATGTCAGGTTTCCATCAACCGTTGTCCAATGTTTTATTCTTTCGAAAGGTGGATATCGGAGAATATCAATAATCTCATTATCCCTGATCCGGAAAGTACTATCATCAAGAGCGGTTTTGACTATTATCACCTTCAAAGAACCATTTAAGGCTGACCTCCTCACCTCAAAATTAACAACCACCTCCTCTGTTGTCTTTCCGAGGTGTTTGTCGGGGTTCCCGGGAGGACACTTGAATACAACATGAAACTTTTTCCCCACGAATCCATTTTCCAGAAATTTTTCCGGGGATATCTTTAGAGAAGAAATTTTTTCTTTCAATATCTTCATCTCCCTCTCCGTCTCCCCCTTTATCTTAACAAGGTCAAGATATCTATTATTTAACATTTTTCTCTACCTTTCTTTTATTTCCCTTAACGGGATGATTTTTGAATGACAACTTATACCATAAAAATCAAGTTTTTTCAATGTGCTATAGGATAAAGGTATATTGGAATATTTAAGTTTTTATTGCATTAAAGTGAAAAAACTCTTTCCAAATGATCTTTCTTCTAATATTTTTAAATTGGTTCCTCGGACCAAATCTTTTATATTAAGATTCTCTCCGTGAAAAAACACGATCATTCCGTCCTTATTTAGAACATTTTTCAGGTTAGAAAGGAGATATTTTTGGGATGTATCCTTATAGAAAGGATCAACGAAGATTAAATCGTATTTCTTATCAGTTTTTGTGATGTATTTAGTTGCTTTTTTTCTAAAAACCTCTGATTTTTCTGAAAAACTGCAATTTATAATGTTTTCCTTTATGGTTTCGACACTAATCGAATTTTCATCAACAAAATCGCACCATCTCGCTCCCCTGCTCAAAGCCTCCAAACCCATGTTTCCACTTCCAGCAAATAGATCAAGGCAAGTGGAATTTATAACTTTTTCACCGATAATTGAGAAAACTGAAGATTTAGCAATTTCTTGAACTGCTCTGAAATTTTCAATTTCCGGGATTTTTAGTTTTTTATTTTTGGCCATACCTGTTGTTATTCTGATCTCTTTTTTTTCCGGCTCTTTGTCTATATTTCTGTAATTTTCCCCTTTATGGGTTTTCGTCATGTCCGTTATATGAGATGTATTTTTTCTTTCTTCTTTTCCCTTTTTCATGTTAATTTGAGGTTATATACTCACCTTTTCTTTGTGTCAACTTTTCCAAAAGTTTAGGATATTTATCAAGAAGCGGGAAATATTTTTGAGCTTGAGTTTTTGCATCTTCAAGCATTTTTAAATCGTTAACATTTGCAATCTTCAATTTTTTAAATCCGTGCTGCATTGAGCCAAATATGTCTCCCTGCCCCCTCATTTTCAAATCAATCTCTGCCAGATCTACCCCGCTGTTTAATTCTTCAAGGTATTTTAATCGCTTATAGGAGTTGCGAGAGTTATTGCTCATAAAAGCAAGACAATATCCTTCTTTTTGCGATCTCCCGACTCTCCCTCTTAATTGATGTAAACTGGCTAAACCGTATCTTTCGGCGCTCTCTATCACCATTATTGTTGCATCCGGTACATCTATTCCGACTTCTATAACGGGGGTTGAAACTAAAACGTTAATCTTTCCTTCTCTGAATTTTTTTATAACCTCATCTTTTTCCTTTGACTTCATTCTACCGTGTAAAAGTCCTACAGATTTGTTTTTAAAAACTCCATTTTTTAATATTTCGTACTCCTCTTGGGCTGCTTTCACATTTTCAAGACTTAAACTTTCTGATGCGTCTATTAAAGGGCAGACTATAAATGTAGGCTCGTTCTTTTTATTAATCCATTTGTAAGCCTCTTCTCTGTTTCTCTCCGGTATTATTTTGGTGATTACTTTTCTTTGTTCAAATGGAAAATCTTTTAAGATAGAAATTGATAGGTCGCCGTAAAGTGTTAAGGCTAAAGTCCTGGGAATTGGCGTTGCCGTCATGGTAAGAAGATGAGGAAAGGTTTTTTCTTTGGATAATTCCAACAGTTTCCCCCTCTGCTCTACTCCGAATCTGTGTTGTTCGTCTATTATTACTAATCCTATATTTTTATAACTTTTTTCCGTAAAAAGAAGCGCATGAGTTCCTATTAGAATATCCCAATTTTCTTCTTTTACAGTTTGTTTTTTAGACCCTATTTCCAGCTCTACGTTTATGTAGGTACCTTTTAGTAATTTTTCAAAGGTTTCTTTGTGCTGTTTTGCCAGTATTTCTGTAGGAGCCATATATAAAACCCTCATACCGTTCAAATAAGTTAAATAGGAAGAAATTATTGCTAAAACAGTTTTTCCGGTACCAACATCTCCCTGTAGCAATCGGTTCATTGGCACCTGTTTTGATAGGTCTTTTGTTATTTCTTTTAGCGTATTGTTTTGAGATGTCGTTAATCTAAAAGGAAGTGAGTTTATAAATTTATTTACTTCTTTTGTAAACGGTTTAAAAGCTTTTGATTTTAGTTTTTGCGACCAATCATTTTTTCTTTTTTCAACATTAAGTAACTCAATGAATAATTCTTCAAAACCAAATCTTTTACGACATTTTTCCGCCTGCTCTTCACTATCAGGAAAATGTATTTTATTTATGGCGTCTTCTACTTTGTAAAAATTTCTTTCTTTTAAAATTTCTTCCGGTAAAAATTCTTCTAGATCAGTACCTAAGTCAAGAATAGATTTTATTTTTGCTCTTAGCCATTTTGAAGAAATACCTGAAGTTTCGGGGTAAATTGGAACCAGTCTGCCTGTATGAACATTTTCTGTTGATTTTTTTGAGAAGGCGTTTGAAACAATTTCCATGTCAGGACTTAAAAAACATAATTTTCCGTCAAAAAATCCAACTTTTCCGCTTATATTGTATGTTTTTCCTACTTCAAGAGTGTTCTTTATGTAATGTTGATTAAACCAAACAATTCCAAGTTCTCCCGTGTGATCAATCACGTTTGCCTTTGTTATTCTTTTGCCGTTTCTGGTATAAATATTTTTTATAGATGCCAGAGTTGCCGTTACTGTTATTGTGTCCCCATCTTGCAGATCCTTTATAGTTTTGAATTGTGAGTAATCTTGGTATCTGAAAGGAAAATGATATAGCATATCCTCAACTTTAAATATTTCCAACTTTTCTAAAAGTTTTTGATATGTAGGTCCTATTTTTGGTACAACGGAAATTGGCGAATTTGTCTTAATCATGGTATTATTCTACCAATTTTCGGGGAGAATTATTATTTTCTCAAAGAACCTTGAAAAACTGTTAATGAATAAAAAAGGAGAGATTTATGATAACGCTACTTTCTAGCAGATCGCTTCAAGCGATTCATATGGTCATTAGAGAATTTAACGGGAATCGATGCAAAGATGATAAGGATTTGATAACAGAGGACGATTTTTCCGTCAGGGGTGGTGTTTACTATCTTTATGTCGAAACGCCCACTCAACAGGAATTTCTTCGTTTTGTGAGGAGAAGCCCCTGGGCTAAACCTTTTTTTGACGTAAAGATTGTTTCGGGAGATGTGTGTGGATTTCCTTCCGAAAAAGCCGCGTTAAAAGCTGTAGATGTTTTCAATAAGGAGCAGTTAACATATTTTCTCGATCTTTGTGATATAGAAATTGAGAAAATATCATGTTATGGTGGGGATGTGTATGTTCCTGTGATTGTTGATAGTCAAATATCACAGGCTTTTTGGTCATTTATTAGAAATAACTCCCGTTTCTCACGGATTCTTGTTGTGAGAGAGGAAAAAATAGGAAAAAATCCTTTGGGAGACGAGAAGAACGATTGTGGGAAAATTTGGGTAAAGCAGAAATGAGGTTTTGTTAATATTCAGACCGGAATACTTTAAATCTTTAATGGATTATAAGTGTTTCGGTCTTTTTTTTATTTAGGTAAATTTCTACAGCAGGATGTAAGGAAGAATGGATGTTAGTACTAGAGCTAAGGTCGCTCCTATTATTACTATTTTGACAATATTTTCCCTTTTGAAGAATTTTTTTAATCTTTTTTTGATAGGTTTCTTTTTTTTGTCGGATGAGATATTTTGTTTATTCATGTTCAATTTTCTTCTTTTTTTACTTCGTAAAATTTTCTTTTTCCAAATTTTACTATAGTTCCGTTACTGAAATTAATAATTAGAAACGGATCAGTAATTTTATTTCCATTTATTTCTACCCCACCCTGTTCTATTACCCTTTTAATTTTGCTTAATGAGTTATTTTCTGTGTCAATCTTTTTTAAAAATTCTAAAAGTTGAAGAGTTCCGCTCACGTTTGTTTTTATAGTAGCTTCCGGTGTTATTTCTTTGTTTTGTACTGTTTTTTCAAAAAACTTTTGCGCTTTGTCTGCTAATTTTTGTCCTTTTATTGTCTTTGTTATCTCGTAAGCCATTTTTTTCTTATAAGGCATTGGATTATCCCCTGCCTTTATTTTTTCCTGAATTTCCCATATTTCTTCAATAGGCATATCAGTTAAAAGTCTAAGTCCTTTCAAAATTAGTTCATCCGGGTATGACATTGCTTTGCCATAAACATCTTCCGGTGTATCGCTTAAATTAATTCCATTACCGGAGCTTTTGCTCATTGTAGCGGTATCCGGAGCTTCCATAAGTTCGTGGCCTCTTATAAACTTTTCTTTATTTAACATTATTCTTGAAAGATTTCTTCCCATTATCATATTGAAAATTTGATCATTTCCACCTATTTCCAAATCGACTTCCATAGCCACAGAGTCATATCCCTGCATTAATGGATAAATGAACTCCTGAAGTCCGATTGGAGTTAATTCCTTTAATTTTCTTTGAAAAAGATCTCTTTCCAACATTTGTTGAACTGTTGTTTTCGACATTAACTCTATTAAGTCTTTAAGGCTTAGTTTTGAGAGCCACTCTGAGTTTCTCATAAACTTTGCAGGATTATTGCCTTCAAAATCAATAAGTTGAGATGCTTGTTTTTTCCATCCCTCCATGTTTTTTTGAACTTCCTCTTCGGTCATTATTCTTCTTTGTCTTTCTCCTCCGGGATCGCCAATCATCGCGGTAAAATCTCCGACTAAGAAAATTACCTCATGACCTAATTGCTGTAGAATTCTTAACGCTCTTATTCCTATAGAGTGCCCGATGTGAAGATGGGGTCCGGTTGGATCAAAACCTTGATAAGCTTTTATTCTTTCTCCTGACATCAGTTTTTCTCTTAAAGCTTCGGGCGATGGAATTATGGTTTCAACTCCTCTTGTTAAAAATTTTTCTATTAGTTTTTCATCTTTTATAACTTTAGGCATACATTGAAAGTATATTATAAGGTTTGAGGTATGTACAG
>DAOSPG010000004.1:5563-12860 GCA_035374605.1 bacterium | reverse complement strand
TACTGCTATAATAAACAGATGAGGAATAGTTACAAATCTTCAAATTACCGATCAATGCAAAGCTTAAAGAAAGATCGTGGTTTTTTTTCCGCTGTACTAGACGCTATACTGGGAATTTTTAAATCTTTTTTTAATTTTATCGGGTCTATTTTCAAAAAAGTATTTCAGTTTTTTAGTCCTAATAAGAAAAATAAAAGTTCCGGTAAGGAAATTAAAGACACCGCCTCTTCTCAAAGGAAGAAAAAGCTTCGTGTTCTTTCCAATATAGCATCTGTTCTTTTAATTTTGCTCGTAATCGGACTTTTCGGCGTTATTCTTATATTCGCAATTTTTTCCAGAGATTTACCCAATCCTAATCAACTTTTAGAAAGAAGCTACGAACTATCCACCCGTTTTTACGATAGAAACGGCGAGTTGCTCTATGAAGTTTATGGCGATAAAAATCGTATTTTGGTAAAACTTAGTGATGTGTCTCCTCATGTTGCTCATGCCACTCTTTCCGTAGAAGACTCTGAATTTTATCTTCATAAAGGATATTCATTGAAGGGAATTATCAGAGCATTAAGAAATACTATTTTTGGTGGTGAGTTGCAAGGGGGCTCCACAATTACTCAGCAAGCTATTAAAAACACGCTTTTGACTCAGGAAAGAACTTTGGTAAGGAAAATAAAAGAGTTGATACTCTCTCTACAGCTTGAAAACAGATACACAAAAGATGAGATACTTCAAATGTATTTAAACGAAAGTCCGTATGGAGGGCTTAATTATGGTGTTTACAGCGCTTCTAAAGCGTATTTTAATAAAGAGCCGAGTCAACTTACATTAGCGGAATCAGCTTACTTAGCCGGTTTGACTCAAAGCCCTTCTTATTATTCTCAGTTTGGTCCTACTCCTGAAGCCGGGATAGAGAGAAAAAACTACGTACTTTATCTTATGCACGAGCGCGGGTGGGTTGAAAAGGACGGAAAAAGACATTATCTAAGTGATGAGGATTATGAGCAGGCAAGAAACGAGGTTCTAAAATTTGATACTGCGAAAATCCCATTGGAAGCTCCTCATTTTACTTATTATGTTAAGCAGTATTTAACAGACATTTTAGGTCAGGATGCGGTAGAAATGGGAGGTTTAAATGTTAAAACGACTTTAAATCTCGAGACCCAAAAACTTGCTCAGAAAATCGTTACCGAAGAGATCGATAAAGCACAAAACTTAAATATTCACAATGGAAGTATGGTTGTAATAGATCCGACAGACGGGGGTATTTTAGCCATGGTGGGGTCAAAAGGATACAATTTAGAAGCTTTTCCCGAAAATTGTATCTCCGGTGGTACAGGAGAAAACAGCTGTAAATTTGATCCTTATGTAAATGTTGCTTTAGCAAAAAGACAACCGGGTTCCGCTATAAAACCTATAACCTACGCTACTATGTTAGAACAAGGTTATACTGCCGCTTACCCTTTTATAGATGTTCCGACAAAATTTGAGGGATCTGCTCCTAATAAACCATACGAGCCTGTTAATTATGATGGTAAATTCAGAGGAGTAATGTCTATGAGAAAAGCTTTGGGAAACTCAATAAATGTCACTGCGGTTAAAGCCTTAAAAATAGTAGGTATAAACAATATGATAGATCAGGCCGAAAAAATGGGAATAAAAACTTTTACTGATAGAGAAAGATATGGATTGGCTTTAACCTTAGGTGGAGGGGAAACCAGGCTTTTAGAGCTAACGGGGGCCTTTTCTGTTTTTGCGGCAAAAGGAATTTATAGAGAACCTAATCCTATAATAGAGGTGACGGATCAAAAAGGTCGTGTTGTTTATAAACCTTCGCAAGTTGAACAGAAAGTATTAAGTGAGGAGACGGCTTTTATAATTTCGGATATTTTGTCCGATGATGGGGCAAGATCAGAAGTTTTTGGTGCAGGAAGTTTACTTAACATACCGGAAAGACAAGTAGCCGTAAAAACCGGTACAACAGATGATAAAAGAGATAATTATGCGATAGGGTTTACTCCTTCGGTGGTAGCAGGTGTGTGGGTCGGAAATAGCAATAATGAAGAAATGAACCCTTATGTTGCGTCGGGTATTTCAGGCGCCACTCCAATTTGGAGGAGATTTATGATCGAATATCTTGAAGGTAAGCCTGTTGAGAAATTTCAGAATCCCCCCACAGTAGAAAAAATGGAAGTTGATAAACTCACGGGAGGACTTCCTTACAAAGATTTTGATAGAAGAAGTGAGTGGTTTGCAAAAGATACTAAACCTACTGCAGTTAGTGATTGGTACCAAAGAATAAGAATATGCAAAATAGATGGAAGGATAGCGAACGAAGGTTGTATAAAGGCAGATAAATCAGAGGAAAAAGATTTTATTAAAATAAAGGCAGAGCTTCCGGAATGGCAAAGTGCAGTTGATGAGTGGGTTAAGGAGAATTATAAAGATGATGAAAAATATTTTCCTCCGGAAATGGTATCCGAACTGGAATTTGACGGAGATGAGGTAACGAATAAAAATGAAGTTCACACTAAAATAGTTGGTTTGAAAGATGGGGATGAGGTATATCTTAATTTTAGGTTAAATGCTGAAGTTTCTTGCTATGAAGATGTTGATAGGGTTACATTTTATATGGATGACGAGAAGATTTCTGAGGACGGAAATTCTCCTTATGGCTATACATTTAATTTATCCGCAAGTCAGATAGGAAAGCACAAATTTAAGGTTATTGCTACCGACGAAGAAAATAATAAGGGGAGTGATGAGATAGAATTGAATGTGAGAGGTTACGCTGTTGATTAAAGATGAGATAAAAACTTCGATGTTGGAAGTTTTTCCTCTAACTGCTATATTTGTACTGTTACATGGATAATTTTAATGATTTAGAAAATGTTAAAGCCTATCTTCTTGAGAGACTTAAAAGCGCCTCATCTTTTGATGATATTTCTAAAGTGAAATCGGAGTTTCTTGGCAAAAAAGGTTTTTTAGGTAAATTAACTTCGGATATTGCAAAAGTACCAACGGAAAGAAGAAAAGAATATGGTATAAGATTAAATTTGTTAAAAAAAGACATTGAGGATCAGATAAGTACTTACGAAAAAAAATTTGAAAAGGATTTAAGCAAATTAGAGTATTCAGATCTTTACCGATCTTTGCCCGGTAAAAAACCTCCAGTTGGGCACTTGAATATAATAACTCAAGCAATAGAAGAAATAGTTGAAGTTTTTGCTCCTTTGGGATTTAACAGAGTTAGATATCCTGAAGTGGATCGTGAGTATTTTGTTTTTGATGCCTTAAATATGCCCGAAACCCATCCTGCAAGAGATGAGTGGGAAACTTTTTTTATTGACTATCCGGGGGATGAAAAATTAGGTAGATTAGTTATAACACCGCATACATCCAGTGGCCAAGTAAGAGAGATGTTGAAAGGAAATCTTCCTATTAGAATGCTAAATATTTCCAGGTGTGGTAGGAGGCAGATTGATATTAGTCATGTTCCTAGTTTTTATCAATTCGAAGGTCTTGTGGTTGATGAAAATGTTAGCACCGCAAATTTAATCGGCGTTTTAGACTATTTTGCTAAGAAATTTTTTGGCCCTGATAGAAAAACTAGACTTAGGCCTTATCATTTTAGATTTACAGAACCGAGCTTTGAAGTGGATATTGACTGTGGTATTTGTCACGGAAAAGGTTGTAAATTATGTAAAGAAGGATGGCTTGAACTGGGGGGTTCGGGTATGGTCCATCCAAATGTTTTAAAAGCCGGAGGAATAGATCCCGAAAAATATACGGGCTTTGCTTTTGGTTGGGGGGTTGAAAGGACCTTTATGATGAAATCAGGAACAAAAATTGACGATATTAGATACCTTTTTTCAAATGATTTAAGGTTTTTGGAGCAGTTTTAGTATGAATGTACCTATTCCTTATTCTTGGTTAAAAGATTATATAAAAACGAACGCCAATGCTGAAGAAGTTGCTGAAGCTTTATCTCTTCACTCTTTTAATGTTGAAGATATAAAAAAAATTGATAATGATGACATTTTTGAAGTAGAGGTAACACCTAACAGGGGTGATGCTTTGTCAATTTTGGGTGTAGCAAGGGAATTAAAGGCTGTATTGCCCATCAGAGGTTTTAAGTGCGAGTGGGTGCAGAAAGAGAAAACGGATATCGAAAAAATAAACGCTGTGGATAAAATTGAGGTTGTTATTGAAGACAAAACTTTAGTTCCAAGATTCAGCGCCATAGTGATGAATAATATTAAGTTTGGAGAATCTCCCAAGTTAATAAAGGAAAGGTTAGAAAAAGTAGGTATAAGGCCGTTAGGTAATGTTATCGATGTTACAAATTATATGATGATGGACAAAGGACAACCAATGCACGTTTTTGATTATGAAAAAATAATAGGAGGAAAAATGATAGTTAGGGAGTCAAAAGAAGGCGAGATCATTACTACTTTAGATGGGGTTACCAGAAAACTTCCTGCCGGCGTAATTGTTATTGAAGATGGTGGCGGCAGATTAATAGATTTGTGCGGAATAATGGGCGCAAAAAACAGTGAAGTTGACGAAAATACTAAGAAAATACTTCTTTTTGTTCAGATTTATGACCCTGTTAGAATTAGAAAAGCTTCAATGATTTTGGGTCACAGAACGGAAGCCGCTTTGCGATTTGAGAAAGGAATTGACTATGAAGGTGTAATTCCGGCTCTTTGGGAGTCTGTTAAGATGATAAAAAAATTAACCGGAGCTGTTGTCTCATCAGAACTAATTGATATCGTTAATTTTTCAAGAAATCCTAAGGAAATTAATGTGGATGTAGAAAAGATAAATAAAATTGCCGGAAGAGAGATAGAACCGGAAAAGATTTTTTCCTATTTGAGTGCGTTAGGATTTGAAAAGTCAAAAGACAAGGATAATTTTGTAGTTGTACCGTCTTGGAGATATGACGATATTAACATCCCGGAGGATATTGCAGAGGAGGTTATCAGGCTTTATGGTTACTATAATTTGCCTGCTAAACTTTTAGAAGGTCAGATTCCTGTCGTAGAAACTAATAAAATTTTTTATTGGGAAAAAACTGCCCGATACTTTTTAAAATATAACGGTTTTTTTGAATGTTATACCTATTCTGCCACTACTGAAGATAAAGCAGGCGAAGGGGCGTTAAAAATCGCCAATCCTTTAAATGAAGAGATGACTCATTTGAAGACTTCCCTACTCCCTCAGCTTTTAGATGTCTTGGATAAAAATCAGTCTTATTCGGATAAAATAAAGGTTTTTGAAATTGCCAGTGTTTATTTACCGTCAGGAATGAATGAAGGAGATAAGATACCTTTTCAACCTGTAAATTTAGGAATCGCTACTCATGGAGTGGATTATCTGGATCTTAAGGGCATAATAGAATCTCTTTTTGAAATTATGGGGTTAAATCCCAGTGAAATTTCCGGTTCTTTTTCGTATGAAATAAGAGATTTTGGAAATGAAAACTTAGGTGTAGAAATTAATTTTGAATCGTTAGCAAAAATGGCCAATAAATTAAGATCATATACTCCACTAACCAACTTTAATTCTATAAGGGAAGATCTAACCTTTGAGGTACCCGATAATGTTTTGTATCCACAAATTGAAAAAACAATACGAGAAACTGATGAAAGAATATTTAAACTTAATTTTAAAGATGTTTTTAAAAATTATTTAACTTTTTCAATAGGATATCTTGATAAAGAGAAACAAATTTCTTCAGAAGATACTCAGGAAATAAGAAAAAAGATTTTTGAAAAACTTGAAAAGATCGGGGTTAAATTGAAAGTTTTGTAATTTTTGGATTTTTTTATTCACATATTTTTATTTTTTGCTTAAAATTATTGAATGTACAATTTGAAAGATTTTGGAATAGAAAAAAGTAGCGGTGTTTTGGACAATGGTTCCAAGATTTTTCATTTTCATAAGTCAAATGCTCCGATATCTTCTTTTGCAATATTTGATGCCGGTTCCCGCCACGATCCTATTGGAAAAGAAGGTACGGCTCACTATACGGAGCACATGCTGTTCAAAAGTACGAAAAAATTTAAAGATGAGACGGAAACAGGTTTATTTCTTGAAAGTATTGGAGGAAGCGCCAATGCATTTACCGGTGTAGATTTTTTGGGTATTACCGCTGAAATCGGTATGCGTGAAGATTTGTATAAAATTGTTGATTTTGTACACGAATTGTCCAGAAACTCTTTGTTTGAGGAATCTAAGGTTAATACCGAGAGGGGAACAATATTTGGAGAAATAGCTGATTATGAGTCAAATCCTGCTCTTTATATTCAGGATCTTACTCAGCAAGTTTTATTTCAGGAAACTTATGCCGCAAGGTCGATTGCAGGGACAAAAGAGACTGTTGAGAAAATTTCAAGGGATGATTTGTTTGAATTTTATTCTTCCAGGATTTTAAAAAATACTATGAATATTGTTACAGCCGGGGATGCTGATTTTAATGAAATAGTCGGGTTGTTTAATAATGCTTTTGGTCATGAAAAATTGTCTGAGCCTCATTTTACTCAGGAAAACTTGAATTTGCCTCGTGGAAATCCCGTGAAAATAAAATTGTATAAAGATACGGACCAGGTTTTTATGGGTTTTTCTTTTAGAACCTGTCCTTATAAAAACATAGACAGTACGCCATTGGAAGTAATAAGAACAATTATGGGAAGCGGTTTTTCATCATCTTTGTATAGAAAGCTTAGAACCGAAAACGGATTGGTGTATTCTCTGGATGTTTCTTCTGAAGGTTCTTTTGACAGAGGTTATTTTTCTGTTATAACTTCCACTTCAAAAGATAAAGTTCAAAAGGTTTTACACATTTTGATAGATGAATTTAGACGTCTTAGAGAAGGAAAAATACTTCAGGAGGAATTAGAATTGGCTAAAAATAAAATTATTAAAGAGAAATTTAGAAAAATGCAAAGTTCCGGGTCATGGGCAGCTTTTCATGTACCCGAGATAATTTTTAATCCCGAAAATCCGTTAGATTTATCGGATTGGTTGAACGAGATAGAAAAAGTTAAATTGGAAGATGTGATTTTAGTTTCGGAAAAGTATTTTAATTCAGAAAATTGGTACTTGTCCTTGTGCGGGGATGTTAAAGAAAGCGATTTTAGCTTTATTAAAGATTCTTTTTAACTTTTTCTACGACCGCACTAAAAGATCGCGGGTCATTCATTGCTAATTCCGATAACATTTTTCTGTTTAAATCTATCCTTGACTTCTTTAATCCGTTGATAAATTTGTTGTACGCTATATCGTGGCTTTTTAAAGC
>DAOSPG010000004.1:3551-5463 GCA_035374605.1 bacterium | reverse complement strand
TTCTCTTTTAAATGACCCATACCCACACTTTTTTTCATTAATTTGCCTGTTTTTGTTATTTTTACTCTTCTAAGAAGAGTTTTCTTTGTCTTTATTTTTTGTTTTGCCATGTTTTTATTAATTTTATTTTCCCGTAAAAATTGTCCAGATCATGTTTCCCATTCTTTTCGGTTCGTTTTCCATTTTTGCAATCTCTGATAACCCATCCCCTATCCTTTTTATTTGCTCCATAGCCACCTCAGGAAACATTGCTTCCCTACCCCTCATTTTTACGGTAATCTTGACTTTATTGCCGTCCAAAATAAACTCTCTTGCCCTTTTTATAAATCTTTGTATGTCTCCTTCTCCTGTCGACGGGCTCAACCAAAACTCTTTTATATCTGCTTTTTTGCTTTTAGCTCTAGCTGTACTCGCCTTCTTTCTTTCTTCGTAAAGAAATTTTTTAAAATCAACTATTTTTGCCACGGGAGGGTTTGCGTTAGGCACTATTAAAACCAAGTCCAGTTCTTCTTCTTTTGCTCTATCCAAAGCTTCTTTGGTCTTCACAACACCTAGATTTTCACCTTTAGCTGATATAAGTCTTATTTCCTCTGCTTTTATCTGTTCGTTTTTTGTGTACCAATTAGGTATATGTTTTTCCTCCTGAAGATAATAAATTACCACAAAGTGAGAGATTTGGTCAAATACATCTTTTCAATTTTTGAAATAATCTCATCAATAGATATTGGTCCCAGATTTTCTCCTGTGCGGAGTCTGACACTTGCTTGATTGTTTTCAACTTCTTTATCACCCACTATAAGCATGTAGGGAATTTTTTTGATTTGAGCGTCTCTTATTTTTGCCTGCATGGTCTCTGATCTATCATCAACGGTAGTTCTTATGTTTTTATCTTTAAATTTTTGAAGCAATTCCCGTGCATAGTTTAGATGTTTTTCTCCTATCGGAATTATCTGTACTTGTATAGGAGAGAGCCATACAGGAAAAGCACCCGCAAAATGTTCCATTAAAAATCCTATAAACCTTTCGCTTGAACCTAAGGGAGCTCTGTGCTGTACTATTACCGGTTTTTCTTTTCCATCTTTATCTACATACCTCAATCCGAATTTTTCCGGCATAAAAAGATCAATCTGATTCGTAGATATTCCGTATTCAGTTCCTATAGCTGATTTTATTTTAAAATCCATTTTAGGGCCGTAATGAGCTGCTCCCTCATTTACAACTGTATATTGTATTCCCGATTTGTCTAATGCTTCTCTTGTAATTTTTTCGGCTTTCTGCCACATTGCCTCGTCCCCATGGTATTTATCCATTTTTTCAGGGTCTCTTAAATTTAGCTCTACGTGGTAATCAGTAAGACCTAATGTACCGTAGTAATATCTGTGCAAATCAACTATTTCCAGGAAAACATCAATAGCTTGTTCTTCGGAGCAGTAAATATGTGCATCATTTTGACAAAAAACTCTCGGTCTTAAGATTCCGTTTATAGAACCTCTATTTTCGTATCTTGCTACAGTTCCGTACTCTGCGAGTTTTAATGGTAAATCTTTGTAGGTCCTTGTTTTTGACCTGAAAATCAGGTGATGAAAAGGACAATTCATTGGTTTTATGAAATATTCTTCTGTTTCTTCTCCCGGTACTTCTACTTTAAACATTTCATCTCCAAAATAGGAAGTATGTCCTGATAGTTCAAAAAGCTCTTTCTTTGTCATAAAGGGAGTAGAAACTCTTTGATAGCCCCATTTTTCTTCTGTTTCTTTTCCCCATCTCTCAAGCTCTTCTCTTATTATCATGCCGTTTGGAAGCCACAAAGGAAGTCCTGGACCTACTTCTTCAAAAAGCGCAAAAATCTCCAGATCCTTGTTTATATTTCTATGATCTCTTTTTTTCTGTTCCTCCATCTTGGTAAGATACT
>DAOSPG010000004.1:0-3451 GCA_035374605.1 bacterium | reverse complement strand
GATTCTATTTCAGGATTTTCTTTACATATCTTTATGCAGTCAAATAATTGTCCGTAATTTGTATTAACTACATTTTCATTGGGTTGAAATTCCAAAAATTCGAACAGACTTATTGTGTGTTCCATTTTTCTCCTCTTTCTATTTTGATTTTCTAAACTTTTACCACGATAGGTTCAGTGATTCAAGAGGCAGTTTTATATTTTAAAAATTTCTTTTTCCGTCCGTATTTTTTCAATACCGATAATTTTGAATTTTAAAAGTAAGCGTAGGATTAAGTCTATTGTTATAGAATAAATAAAATATGCTATTGCGCCGTATATCTGTAGAAGACCAAAAACAAGAACGGCAAGTGCCGGTCTGAAATATTTTTTGTAAGGTTCTAATATTTTGTCTATTTGCAGATACAGAGAGTTCGACAGATTCTTTGTGATACTTTTATCTATCTCTTCAGTGGAAGTGTACGATGTTTCCTCAGATAACTTTAAGATTGAAGAATCTGTTATTCCAAGACTTTTGAGTACGGCTGACAATTCAGGGTTTGTTTTTTCTAAAGAATTTAAATCTAGTGTTTCCTGGCTCTTTGGATTCTCGTTTTTATACTCTTCTTCAATTTTTCTGACTTGATTTTCTGTTGTATCTACTGCCCATTTTTCTATATCCGGCAAGTTTGCGTTTTCGGATGTAAAAAGAACTTTAATTGCTATTATTCCGTTTAGGGCTAATAAAAATCCTTTGGAGGCGTATCTACCGGAATAACTTGTTTTTACTTTAAGTAGATTTTCTTCAAATTTTTTCGTTCTTGTGATTTTGTATAAAAAATATAGCGAAAAAACAAGTGATAATAGCAGTGACTCAATTATTTTAGATTGATTTAAAAGAAAAAAAGCAAAAATGAAAAATAAAACAGGAAGTATAAAGGTTTCGGACTTTTGGTGAGTGGTTATAACTATTAAATTTATTGTCCAAAGAGTTACGATTAGTAATATAAGAAAAGGAATTGCAAAATCCGGTGAAAGAGAAAAATACTTTTGAGTGTAGACAAAGTTTAGGATTACTTTTGACAACAAAGCCATTTCCAAAGTAAAAACGGCAAAAAACAATACCTTCTTCAAAAGAAGGCTATTTTTTATAGAAGAACCTTTCTTCATTTTTTAATACAAACTACTATTAACTTTACTTTTCTAACTTATATTTCTATAAGATATTTCAATATTGTAAATTATTCTTGGTGATGGGCTTCCTCGTAGAGATCTGCTTCTTCTTTAGTAGCGTGTATAGTTCCATCTGGATGATTTGCGGGGCTGTAAATTGTGTACAATTTCAAGTCTTCTGTTTCGCTTGTGTTAATAACATTATGATTTGTTCCGGCGGGAATTATTACTGCGTAACCATCCGACACCTCATATTCCTGATCGTTTGCTATCACTTTTCCTTGCCCGGCGTCTATTCTAAAAAACTGATCTACATTTTCGTGAACTTCCATCCCTATTTCTTCCATGGGTTTCAGACTCATAACTACAAGTTGACTATGTTCGTTAGTAGATAAAACTTTTCTAAAATTATTATTATCCAGAGTTATTCGCTCTATGTTGTCTACAAATATAGGCATATTTTTTTACCTTTCTTAAATTTATGTTAAATAAATACCCTATCGCTCAAGTATACTATCAAATTGAGTTTAAATACATTATTTTTTTGATATTTTTTTGGATTCAATATATTCTCTGATTACCGGAACTCTGCTAAGATAATTTTTAAACATATCCACATAAGGTCCTATTTTTTCCTTATCATTTCCAAAATTACCTGCTAAATCTTCGTACTCAAAAGCCGGTGTTGTTAAGTTTCCTCCGCTTATCCACGTTTCTCTTAATCCCGTAGATTGAATTTTACTATTGTCTTGAATTCCACCAATCCAAATTTTTCCGGAAGAATCTCTACAGAACATATATTCTAATCTACCATCCTTTGAAGGAAAGACTTCAATTACTATTTTGCCGTACAGAGCAGTTTCCTGCTCCCAACTTGTTATTAGTTTTGAAAAATCCGGCGACTCATTATCGGTAAGAACCATTTGCTCGGGTGATATTTTTTCATTGTATTTTGGATAGAAATTGCCGTTTAGTTTTTTAGGGGAGGATTCTACTTCGTTATAATATCCTTTAAATTCTCTTCCAAATCTTTTTGCTGTTCCCGCAAAAATAAATTCGGGATTTCTTTTCGGCTTTATTTTTTCTTTTGTTATCGTAGAAAGAGTTTTTTGCAGTTCTATTGGCAAAGTTACGCTTTCTTCTCCATATCCCTTACCTACCCATTTTATTTTTCCATTTTCTTTTATTGTATAGTCGGGTAAAAAACGCCAAACTCCTTGTGAATCGCTTCTATAATAAGAGTAAGCGGTGATTTCCCCATCTTTTTCAATATAGGATACTACAGCAATTCTTCCGCTTCCTAACTCATACGCAGATGATAACCATATCGTGTAATCTCCAAGTTTGGTTTTATATTTCGGTTCTAATTTTTCTTCTTTTAGAATTTCGGTGGTTAAAAACTTCCCCATAAAAGAGTCTCCGTGTATTTTTGTTTTTTCTAATATCTTTTTTGATTCGTCGTTATTTATCTTTTCGATTTGAATATCCGGGTATTGGATTTTTTCTTGTTTTTCTCTTATTTCTATTGATTTGTTGTTTGATTTAGTATATTGGGTTTTCTTTGTTTGGTCTTCATCTCTTACATTTTCCCGTGCTTCTTTTTGCAATAATTTTATTTGGTTATAATACTCTGCTCTTTTTCCGTAAAGAATAAGATTTAGTTCTTCCAAAGATTTTTTAAATTCATTATATTTTTCTAAGGAAATTTTTGATCCTATTTCTTTTAATATTTTTTGTGTAGCTTTTTCAAAAGTTATGGGATCCGGATATCTTTGCAATAATTCTGCTAGATTTGTTGGATTTAATTCCCTTCCCCTATTGAAATCTCCTATTGCAAGTTCAGCTAAAAAACTTGTCATTTGGTGATAGTGTTCGTGATTTAATACTTTTCCAAATAGTTTAATCGGATTATTAGGATCTTTTTCTTCTTGAATTGGAGGTCTGATATTTAGAATAAGTTTTTTAATGTCCTCTTCTTTTATTTCTCCACCGGATAATTTCTGTAAAAATTCTTTCCGTCGCTCGTCAGAATTTTCTACCGCTTCTCCAAAAAGAATGTCGAAATTTTGGGAATTCAACGCGGCAATAATTTTGTTCTGTTGATATTCGTTAGGTTCTATTTTCAAAGTTATCTCTTCAGATTTTTCTTCCGGGTTAATAGTATTAACGGTCTCTTCTTTTAATTTTTCCCTTGGGGAATCCTGCGGAATTGGCGGGTTTTCTATTTCCGTTTCAAGCATATTCTAATGTTACTATAGTTTTTTGTCTTATTAAACTTACTTTATTATTTTCGCTTTCAG
>DAOSPG010000003.1:27018-42364 GCA_035374605.1 bacterium | reverse complement strand
GCAAAATCGTTTAACTAGTGAGCTGTTACGCTTTCTTTAAAGGATGGCTGCTTCTGAGCCAACCTCCTAGCTGTCTTAACGATTTCACTTCCTTGCCCACTTAGCAAAAAATTAGGGACCTTAGCCGATGGTCTGGGTTGTTACCCTTTTGTGACACGAGATTGCCCCGCATCACTGACTCCTTGCACACAATCGACGCATTCGGAGTTTGGTAGAGGTGGGTAGGCTTACGCCCCCCATCCCCTTTCAGTATCTCTACCTCGCCGATCTTTAAATGCAAAGGTCATACCTATATATGTTTCGGGGAGAACCAGCTATCGCCAAGTTTGTTAGGCGTTTCACCACTAACCACAACTCATCCGAGTGCTTTTCCTCGCACCCCGGTTCGGGCCTCCATCCGTCTCTCGACGGGCTTCACCCTGGTCATGGTTAGCTCACTTGGCTTCGGGTCTAATACTATAAACTAATCGCTCTATTAAAACTCGGTTTCCCTTCGCCTCCCCTGCTATCACAGGTTAAGCTTGCTTACAGTATTAACTCGCTGGATCATTCTTCAATAAGCACTGTATCACCCTACAAGTAGGGCTTTACAAGCTTGTCTGCATGCGGTTTCAGGATCTATTTCACTCCCCTAACAGGGGTTCTTTTCACCTTTCCCTCACGGTACTATGCGCTATCGGTGTATTCATGTATTTAGCCTTCGCAGGTGGTCCTGCTATATTCGCACAGGATTACACGTGCCCCGTGCTACTCAGGATAAACCCAAAGAGTTGTTCTTGTTTAAAATACGAGGCTATTGCTCTCTATGGCGTGCCTTTCCAGGCAACTTCTTATACAAGAACAATTTATAACTCTCATCTGCTAAAAGCAGATATGGATTTTCCATACCCTCAATTGATATTGTTTCTAGATTAAGACAATTTGATAAATCAAACCGCTCAATCCAAAAACAACTTGAGTTTGGGCTGATTTCTTTTCGCTCGCCGCTACTAAGAAAATAACAAGATTGTTTCTTTTCCTCCGGCTACTAAGTTGTTTCAGTTCGCCGAGTTCCCTCTTCACAATCTATGATTTACCAAAAGGTAAATTTTCAATTGTGAGTGACCTACGTTTAAACGTGGCCAGGTTTCCCCATTCGGAAATCCCCGAGTAATAACGCTTCTTAACAGCTCCTCGAGGCTTAAAGCAGTTTTGCACTTCCTTCATCGGCACGAATACCCAAGGCATCCACCACATGCATTAATAACTTAAATCTATCTAAGAGAAATTGAACTAATTGTTTCTATCATTTTAAAATGATAGAAGAAAGACTTTCTGTTCAGTTTTCAAAGAACTTTTTTAAGCATTTGCTTAAAAATCTGACCGGCAAATTTTTTAAATTTAACCGAGCAGATACTTTAGCAAATAAATTGTTTTCTTGCTAACTAAGCTTCTTCTAGTTTTATTAAAAACAAATTCTCTTTCTTCTTCCTTCATAATGCCACGCTTGTGGCATTCTCACCCGCAATTTACTTTATTTTTAATTTCAATGGTGGACCGTAGCGGATTCGGTCACCCGTTCTCGCCTGCTGGCGATCCGCTCGACCCCGCCTCGGCGCCGTTGCGCCTGCGGCATTCTCATCCGCAGTTTACTTTATTTTAATCTCGATGGTGGACCGTAGCGGATTCGAACCGCTGACCCCCACATTGCAAATGTGGTACTCTAGCCAACTGAGCTAACGGCCCGCACCGCAACTTATTTAATTTTCAAATATTTTTAAACTTTTTCCGTCGCAAAAACAAACGCACTAAACGTCTTTTAACTTCTATTAAACTTTTTTATATTGAAATCTAGAGCTTCCTCTTGAGGTAAGATAGCATTTCCATTCCGTGTCGAAAATAGTACTATAAAAAACAAGCAAAAGTCAAGAGGAAAAATAATCAAACAAATCAACAGCTTGGAGAAGAAAATAATCTTAAATCATTTTATAATTCTATACAAAACTTTAGCCAGCTTGTCAGGATCATGCCTAATTAAACTTCTCTTTAAATCATCGGAAGAAGATTTATCATATGCATAATCACTTAATATATTAGCCCTGATAATTTTTGCTCTTCTATAAGTTCCCCCCACATCATCTTCAACAGGAAGCACTTTATCAACCTCTTTATATCTATTTATTAAATCATCAGATGGTTTTTTTGAATTTACTACCACATAACTTAAAGAGCCTTCTCCCAAATACTTTTCAATTTCATTTATAAAATCACTAACTTTGAAACCTTCTGTCTGACCAACTTTCGTCATAAGATTAACAACAAAGACTTTTTTTGCTTTTACATATCGGAGAGTTTCCCGCACACCTGAAACCAGTAAATTCGGAAGTATACTGGTATACAAATCTCCCGGACCAAAAATCAAAACATTTGCCCTTTCTAAAGCTCTTTTAGCCTCTAAGTTTATATTTGCCGGGGGCTTTAAAAAAATATTCCTTATTCTAATACCTGCTTTTTCATTTTCGTCTATATTAGATTCACCTTCTATAACAGACCCATCTTCGTATTCCGCACATAAAGTGCATTTATCAAAAGTGATAGGAATTACTCTTCCACTAGTCTGGAGAATATCCGCAGCTCTATCTATCGCCTCCTGGTTAGAATCAGTTATTTTCTCTATCGCCGACAAAAAAATATTTCCGAAATTGTGCCCCTTCAAATCTCCTGCTTCAAACCTATAAGTAAACAACTTCCTCCAAATATCCGACGCCTCAGAAAGGGCTACTAATGCCTGACGAAGATCTCCGGGAGGAAGAACACCTAACTGATCGCGCAACTTGCCAGTCGATCCTCCGGAATCCATCATAGTAACAATTGCATTTAAGTCTATTTCGTAATTTTTCAGACCTGAAAGTACAACAAAACTTCCAGTTCCCCCACCGATAGTAACTACGTTTCTCTTTTGTTTTCTCATCGTTATATTCTATAATCAAAAAACTCTGACCACAAATGCCTAAATAGAATTTGCACCATCACTATTCTAAATAAGTACAAGCACGATGGTGCGGATGAGTTTCCGATTTTATTCTGAAAGGACTGTCTTATATTAACTATCTTTTCAACAAAATCAGATAGACTGAAAAATCTGCTCGTGTTAAAATTTGCTCACATTTCAAAGCCTTAAAGAAATTTCTGGGTCGGTAGCTCAGGGGTTAGAGCACTTCTCTGATAAGGAAGGGGTCGGAGGTTCGAGACCTCCCCGACCCACCAGAAGAATTTAAGGTGTCAGATCCACTTTCGTTAATTAAGTATTTTCAAAGGTTTCAAGAATAGGTCTCGAATGCCGGAGCGAATGAAATGAGCGAGGCGGGGTCGCAAGCTTTACAGATTGTTTGAGCTGAAAGCGAAATTAGACACGTAGTGGCGCATTGAGCGTTAGCTCAATACAAGATGTTAAGACGTGTGACCGAGACCTCCCCGACCCACCAGAAGAATTTAAGGTGTCAGATCCACTTTCGTTAATTAAGTATTTTCAAAGACTTCAAGAATAGGTCTCGAATGCCGGAGCGAATAAAGTGAGCGAGGCGGGATAAAACATCTTTGAATCAATTTGCTGATATAATAGTTTTAGTATCAAGTCCTAACTTTAAAGGAGGTGTTTATATTTAAAAATGGCAGAAAAAAAGATAGGAACAATAACACACTTCTTTGACAACATCAGTGTCGGAATTATTAAACTTGAAGGAGATATAAAAATAGGAGACAGAGTGAGATTTCAGGGCGCAACCACCAATTTTGAGCAGGAAATAACATCGATGCAATACGAACACGAAAATATTGAGTCTGCAAAAAAAGGACAAGAGGTAGGAGTGAAAACCAACGAAAAAGTAAGAGAAGGCGATGATGTTTATTTACTAGAATAATTCTCCAACACCTTTTCAAAGTTATTTAAACTAAAAATTGTTTTGCAATTGTCGTGTTCTTCCTTTGTTTTTCTATTCAACCAGATAGGTCTGACATCTTGTTTTTCTTTCAATACAGAGATGACCGAGGGATTGTCATCAACAATGAAACACCCTTTTGGAATCATAGTTAAAGCTTCCGGTGTTAATTTTCTACTAAAAATAAAAATTAAGTTCTCATTAAAAAAATTAAAAATTCCTGTTTTATAAAGTTTCAACAACTGAAAATCTCTAAAACCTTCCGAAAAAATCCCCAAATCAAGTATCTTAGAAAGAGTTTCCAATGATTCATAAACGTCCGGAAAAACAATATCGGCAAAATTTTCATCATCAAAAAAAACCTTTGATATCCCGGATTTATCAGAATTAAAACTATCTGCTATAAAATCAATGTATTTTTGTGGAACAAAATCAGTGAAACCTTCATCTTTCTTCACATACCCCTGCTCGGCAAGAAGTAAATCTTCGATTGAAATTCCTAAAAACTCAGAGATTTTTTTCTTAAAGCCTTCTTTAAATTTCCGGGTATCGATCAAAGTATAATCAATGTCAAAAAGTACCTTTTCTCTCACCAATAAATAGTAACAGACAAAGAAAAAATAAAAAAGATTTGAAAAACATAAAGGTGCCGGGGATTTACAATATTTGAAAACCTTACCTTTATATTTTTAAAAACTTAGCTACGTTAGGATCAAGATCGGATGTAAAATAGTTTCTCAATTCAGAAACATCCACCCACTTCGTTGATTCTATCTCGTGAACATCAGTAATAGGTCTCATTGAACCAGGAACTACCTGGCAAGAAAAATAGTGTATTTTGACGTTAAACTGAGGATGAATTCTCTCGGATATTTTTTCCAGTACCTTAACCTTAAAACCCGTCTCGCTTCTAATCTCTCTAATTAAAGCCTCTTCCTGAGTCTCACCTTCATCTATCTCCCCGCCAGGAAAAGCCCATGTTAACGTAGCCGAACCATCAGCACTTTTTTCCATCCACAAACGATTAACAATCAATACTTTATTGCCGGAATTTCTTATTACCCCAAGAACTACTTCAGTTTTTGGCATTTTTTCATCTTTTTTCATACTATAAAATATAAAAATAAAGTGTTCGACCTTATTCTCTAACCTTAGCAATTATTTTAACATAAAAACTAATAAAACTTATATGAGAATTGCCAAAATAATAAAGATTACTCGGAATGCTCGGGTTTAATACGACAAAAAGAAGAAAAAAACAAAAGAAAGAAAACCAAGAAAACAAAAAGGAAGCCCCTCGCTTACGCGAGGGGCTTCCTCCATTTTACAAGATCTATAAGGTGAAAAGAACAACAGCTTCATTTGAGAGTTTAGGCTCGCTCTCTAACCTACTCAACTGTTTGTGAGAAAACAGTATTAATACAATGCTAAATTTAGAGTTATATCTTTTAGCAAGGGTGCTTAATTTTTTCAATAAGCTTTTCACAAAGTAAACTTGGAACAAGACATTAAAGATCATAAGCACAGATTTTCTCCTTCTGATAAATCTTATAGTATAAGATACTACAAGTCTATCCGTTGGAAGAAAAACGAAGTTTTTCTCCATAGAAAGGAGGTGATCCAGCCGCAGATTCCCCTACGGCTACCTTGTTTCGACTTCATCCTCATCACTGATTCCACCGTGAGCCCATACAAAATGAGACTTCGGGTGGCCCCAGCTTTGCTGACGTGACGGGCAGTGTGTGCAAGACCCGAGAACGTATTCACCGGCGTATAGCTGACCGCCGATTACTAGCGATTCCAACTTCATGGAGTCGAGTTGCAGACTCCAATCCGAACTGAGAGGTCGTTTAGCGATTTGCTCCGAGTCGCCTCTTCGCTTCGCGCTGTCGACCCCATTGTAGCATGCTTCTAGCCCAGAGCGTAAGAGCAATACTGACTTGACGTCATCCCCACCTTCCTCCTCGTTACCGAGGCAGTTCCGTCAGAGTGATACAACTGACAGTAGGGGTTGCGTTCGTTAACCCACTTAAGGGTACGCCTCACGGTACGAACTGACGACAGCCATGCAACACCTGTGCAAACTCCGGACTGGATACCGGTCGTTCCCCTTTCGGTTCACTACTTTATGCATGTCAAGCCCTGGTAAGGTTCTTGGGTTATCAGCCAATTAAAGAGCATGCTCCACCGCTTGTGCGGGTCCCCGCCAATTCCTTTGAGTTTTAATCTTGCGATCGTACTTCCCAGGCGGCCTGCTTAACGCGTTAGCTTCGACACTCCGAAAACGGAGCATCTAGCAGGCATGGTTTACAGCGTGGACTACACGGGTATCTAATCCGTTTCGCTCCCCACGCTTTCGTCTCTCAGCGTCAGGATAACCCCAGATAGCTGGCTTCCCCCTTGGTGTTCCGCATGATATCAACGCATTTCACTGCTACACCATGCGTTCCGCTATCCCCTAGTCACCTCTTAGCCAAACAGTATTGAAAGCCCTACCTCGGTTGAGCCGAGGTATTTAACTTCCAACTTGTTCAACCGCCTACAGAACTCTTTACGCCCAATAAGACCGGGTAATGCTTGCACCCTACGTATGACCGCTGCTGCTGGCACGTAGTTAGCCGGTGCTTACAACGAAGTTTACAACCCGAAGGCCTTAATCCTTCACGCGGCGTCGCTGCGTCAGGCTTTCGCCCATTGCGCAAAATTCCCGATTGCTGCCCCCCGTAGGGGTGAGGCCCGTGTCTCAGTGCCCCTCTGGCTGGTCATACTCTTATACCAGCTACCCGTCATAGGCTTGGTAGGCATTTACCCAACCAACTACCTGATAGGCCGTAGGCTCATCTCTAAGCGATAAATCTTTGATGTTGCCATCACATAAGGAATTACCCCGCCTTTCGGCGGGCTATGCCTTACTTAGAGGTAGATTCCTACGTATTACTCAGCCGTTCGCCACCCGCTTGCGCGAGTTTGACTTGCATACCTTAGGCACGCCGCTAGCATTCACCCTGAACCAGGATCAAATTCTTAACAAAAAAGCTTTAATGTCAAAACATCCACAAATGCGTGAGTGGACGTCAAGACATCCGTTCTTTTCACCTTGCAAATCTTGTAAAAATCAAGATTAAACTCTATAAAGGATACCTTTTCAAAGTGCAGATCTGTATTCTACTTTAGTGGGGAAAAAATATCAATAACTTATTTTCCTGTCAACTATTCTACAAAGAATACATCAATTTTGTCAGTTTCAAAATACTTCTTCAAAGTTAAATAGAGTTCACTTTTATTAAAAATAGGCGAACAAGATACTAAATCAATATGAACGGACCCGTATTCTGGCCAGGTGTGAACTGTTAAATTAGAATTAGCCAAAATAAAACTTACAGTCATTCCCCCACCCTTAAATTCTGTCAATTTTCTATCAACCACCTTCAATTTATGGATCTTACAAATACTCTCTAATATATTCACTAATTTTCTTTTTGACAAAATAATTTCTTTTTTTACATCAAATATTTTGAAAACAAGATGATCAACGAAAGGAAATTTTTCCTCTGGTACCTTCTCCCCTTCAAAGGTATAAATATTTTCAAAACTCATTCCCAACGATTTCGTAAAACTATTAACCTTCAATACGTATAAAGAACTTGCGTTACCAATAGAATCGGCCCCTGAATATCTGGCGAACTTCTCTATTCTATCTTCAATAGTAAATCCGTATCTGTTTATTATCTCTTGAACTTTCAACTTTTTTTCGGGCGATTTAAAACTGCATCCGTAGTACATAAAAACATATTTACTTTCAAAATTTCTGACAGGGCCGAGCAAATCAAAGGCTCTTTGCAAAAATAGACTAACTCCAACTTTGGTGTACGGGGGATCAAAAACTACCACATCAAAACTGTCAATAAATTTTTTATCCAGTGGATCCCGAGCATCATAGAGAAAAGCTGTAACATTTTTCAATTTATTTTCACTAGCATAAAAATTTATAAAATCTACTATATCTTTATCTATATCCAAAACAACTATGTTCTTATAATCTTTATTTATGGAAGCCAACGATAGAGAATTCAAATCGTCATCTCCGATGAAAACTATAGATTTTCCTTTCACTACCCCCTTTTCAATCAATACCCTACATTTTAAATAAGTTGTTTCAACTGTGGCAATAAACTGATCGTATTTTCTTTTGGGCTCCAAATTAAACTTATCTTTAATCCTTTTTACTTTCTCAATATCTTTATCCAAATAAAAATCAAACCTTTCCGCCAAAGACCAAGTATGAGGTTTTAGATCTTCATTCTCTAGCAGCTCCTTCCCATATTTGCTAACACGTATGTTTTCGCTTTTATCATCAACCAATAACAATCTAATAGATTGCTTAAATCTCCTTAAAGTTTCTTTTGGGATGCCTGTTAAAGTAATCAGTTTATTATTTGTTAAATTTTCGTTGTTCTTTAATATGTAAAGTAACCCTTCTATTTCACATTCCTGAAGATCGGGGTTAGCTTTCTTTATCTGCTGAATAATATTTTCCATCACCCATATTTTACTACATACAAGAGATATTAACTTTCCAACTAAAATCTACTCCTAATAGAACAAACCGGATTGTAAAAAATAAAACATCAATTAAAAATTGATTCGTATTTATTAAAAATATTTTCAAAATGAAACAAAACAAAAGTAGAAAAAACATCTCCCGATCGTTTTTACTTCCGGAAATAATCTTTTTGCTATTAATAACGCAAAAAACCAAATTTGGAATCCGGTGTGCAAATGCTGAGTGGGAAAATATTTCATCTATAAACGCGAACCACATATCGGCTCTGGCAGAAACCCCATGGGGAATTTTAGCGGGAGAATTTGATTCAAGATTATTTCTAAAACCTCCCCCAACTAACGCACTCTTTTTATCAAGAGATCAAGGAGAAACTTGGGAGAAAATAGGATTAGATGGAAGAGGAATATTAGATATTAAATATTACGCCGGAAAAATATATGTTACTACCTACTATGTAATAAACAATTCTTACGGAATATTTGTGTCGGAAGATGGCGGAACTACTTGGTATAACATTAATATTGGTTCGTCAACAAATAAGATAGATAGGGACAGCAAAACAATCTATGTGGGATCTACTGTAGACGGACTTTATGTTTCCACAGATGAAGGCGAAACGTGGAGAGAGGCCTTTGACACAGGTGGTTATACAATGAGTACGATAGAAGTAGAAAGCTCGGAAGACATTACTTTAGTCTCTATCGCATCTAAAGTCTACAAAACTCTTGACAATGGTGAGACTTGGAATGAAATCACACAATTAAGAAACAAGGGTATTGTCTCATTCTGCATTAACGGAAATACCATATTTGCAGGATCTGGAGGAACAAAAGGTATGTATGTATCAAAAAACTTAGGAGAAACTTGGGAAAAAATAGCCAATTTTGGGGATAATGAAGCAACTAAAATAGTATATTTAAAAGGACGTTATTACGCAGTTAAATACAGTTTTGAGAATTATAAGTACTGGGTGTATGTATCATCCGACGTTGGAAAAACCTGGTCTAATTCCGATCCAAACATGTTTTCAATAGATCCAATAAAAGATCTGATTCCAATAAATTCTTCAAGTCAACCATCTCTTCTTTCAAGTGTCATAATTGGTGGAATATATAGGTATAATATACCCACCGAACCGGCAGAATCACCTTTTTTGAATACCCCTTGGAAATACAAAGAGGAAAATGAAATAACGGATAGAATAACTTCTTTTTTTGATCACAGACTACCGCTTTTGGGCTATGGGTATTATTCAGAACCAACAGGACAAGTAAGTACAACAACTATGAATTTCCTAGGAATGGAAGCCGCAGAGCCCACTATTTACTATAGTTCGCACGGCGGGTTGGATTTCGGATTAGAATACGGAACAGAAATCCTTGCTTCATCATCCGGATACGCCAGCTACTATTATTGTAAAGACTGCGGAAACACCATAAAAATTGACCACCAAAACGGCTATCAAACTACCTACATGCATCTCCAAAATGATTCTTTGATAACAAAATCTGGTCCTGTTTGGGTGAACAGCAATGACACGATAGGAAAAGTTGGTTTAACGGGGAGAACTTCGGGACCGCATCTTCACTTTGAGGTGACAAAAGATAAAGAAATGGATGGAAATTTTCTGAACGATTTTCCTTCGGGAAGAGTTGATCCTTTCGGATGGAGACCTTACGATAAGATTGATCCGTGGAGCACTTTTTCTTGGGAAGATGCGTTAGGATTTCACAGCGGTAGTACCAGCCTTTACTTATGGAACACTGAAAGTCAAGAAAAAACAGGAATAATTTCTCCGGGCACGAGTCCGAATAATAAGAATTATATGGAGATCGGAAACAAAAGAATTGAATTTGAAAATCTAAAAGAAACACTAACAGTAAAAATATTTCCCTACATAAAACCGGCCTTAAATCTACCTTCAAAAATAGAGGGTTACATAGAAAATACATCCTTTATTTTACAAGTCTTCAACCAAAACGGCATTATAATTGAACACTTCGATGATCCAATAAATATGATTTTAACAATCTCACCCGATTCTTTGAAAAATATTAAACCTCAAAGTGTCAGATTATATTTTTGGAACCAAATAACACGCATGTGGGAACTTGTATCTAGCTCTTTTGACGAAGAAAATAATAAAATTACGGCCAGTACAAATCATTTAAGTTGGTTTGCCGCTTTCGGGGAAAAAGACGATTCCAATCCTCCAAATACGCAAATAGCAGTATCCGGGGGTCAAACAAATGGTTGGTTTAATGAATTTCCTTTAATCCAATTCTTCTATGAAAATGGCGATGCGTCCGAGATAAAAAATACCATATATTCAACCGATGATGGAGATACTTGGGATAATTATTCAGAGCCGTTTTATCTGGAAAAAGATGGGGTCATCAATTTACTTTATAAATCAATAGATTTAAATGACAATATTGAACCGGAAAAAAACTATGTTTTGCATATTAATGTAAGTGGCAAAAAAACTGAAAAAATTAAAGTGAGGGGCTCCCTATTCAAAATTACTCAGTAAATAAATTGCCCGCGTTAATTCTTAACAACGCAAGCAGAGACTACTTCAGCCATAACACTAATAATATCGTTGATAATATCCAAGGCCTCGTTATATTCAAGTTTTCTAAAATTATGCGGAAAGTAGTGAAAGACAGTATTTCTACCTCTTTTCCAAGTATTCCAAAGCCTTTGAGCAATACCCTTTCCACCGCCTGAATAATTACAAACTTTATTATAAACGCTCGTATTATCCTGATAATTTGGGTTTAACAACCTTCCAATTCTTATCTCATCTCCATAATATTCATCTTCTGTAATAAGATCTGTATCCAAGAAAAACTTTTTTAGAAACCCTTCATAAGCTTTAGCAAAAGGAAAAACAATGAAAGAGTAATCCGAAATGTCTGCTTTATCTTTATTTTTATAAACAAAAGTCAATATGGATTCTCCATCTTCAATCAAATCTTTTATTTCAGGGGACATATATCTCCAAAGGTCAGAGTCTCTTTTTATAATCTGCATATCAAATAATGATAAATTAATTAGTTTGAAATTAAAATACTTTTATATTAAAACCACCTTAAATAGGAAAATAAAGAAAAGAAAAAAGATCAAAACTACTTGGTATCGTAAAAAGTCACTGCATTGCCAAAAAAACCGCTATTAAAAACAGAGACCGGTATAATAACTGTCTCATAATTTCTTTCGTCGTAAGAAAATTTTCCGATAAAAGATCCGGGGATACCATCGCCCAAAGAAACTTTAAATACCCTATCAGTAGATCCCCAACCGGGCTCAACATAAATCTTAATAAACTCATAGGATTTCCAATCAGGAGAATATTTAATAGTAACAAACTGATCATTCTCTCCCCCACCTCCGCTGGTTTTATCCAAAAATTTTCCCGAATTCAAGGATTCAACACATTGATTTTTGTTTTCACACAAGTACTTAAACATATCCCAGGAGCCGTTTTTTGAAACCACCTTAACAATTAAACTCGAAACATCAGTTTCGACTCCTTTCACATCATCGGAAGCCTGTTTCGTTGAAAAAAACCAAAAGGCAATCGGAATTACCAAAAACAACAAAATTATGGCAATCAAAGGAAATGAAATTTTCTTTCTCACAGATTAAATAAATCCACAATTTATGCTTCGTGTCAATAGTTTTCATATAATTTTAATTTTCAAAATAGAATAAAATTCAGCGCATACTGATATAATACAAACATGGAAGAACCGAAAATTGCTCTAGCACACGAATTTTTAACACAATACGGTGGCGCGGAAAGAACCATAGAAGCCATAGCTGAAATATTTACCGAAGCTCCTATATACACAGCTAAATACGATCGTAAAAAGATACCAAGTTCTATAAATAATAGAAAAATAATCTATCCAAAAAGATTGGGAAACAAGATATCAGAGAAACTTTTCTTTCTTCTTAGGATGCCTACAATATTTGAAGAATTTGATTTTCGCGATTACGATATAGTTATTTCAAGCGGAACAACGTGGAACAAAGGAATACTCACAAAACCGGATCAGATGCATATTACCTACATACACACTCCCCCAAGATTTTTATATAAATACTCTCAGGAAGGAACAAAATGGCAAAAGCCACCTTTTAAACCTTTTTACAGTTACCTAGTAAATTTTCTAAGATTGTGGGATTACGTTGCCGCACAAAGACCTGATTATATTGTAACCAACTCTGAAACAACCAGGAAGAGAATTAAAAAATTTTATGGAAGAGACGCAAAAATAATCTACCCTCCTGTAGAAGTTAATTTCAAATCTGAAGACGGGTTAAAGAAAGCAGAAGCTCCTTACTTTTTAGCAATAGGAAGACTATCAAAATATAAAAATTTTGACTTGTTAATAAAAACCTTCAACAAAGTCAAGTATCCGCTGGTAATAGCCGGTACCGGAATAGAAGAAAAGAGATTAAAATCAATCGCAGGTAGTAACATTACTTTTAAAAAAGTATCAGATGAGGAAAAAAATAAATTATTGGATGGTTGTCTTGGATTAATAAATCCCGTTGTTGATGAGGATTTTGGAATTGTTCCCGTTGAAGCAATGGCACACGGAAAACCGGTATTGGCCCACAAATCGGGAGGACATTTAGAAACTATAATAGAGGGGGAGACAGGGCTTTTTTTCGAAAAAGATAATATAGATTCCCTATCCGAAAAACTACTCGATTTTGAACAGATGATAAAAAATAATAAATTTGACCACGAAAAAATAAAATCTCACGCCCAAAAATACTCTAAAGAAAGATTCAAAAAAGAATTTGAAAACTTCGTAAGAGAAAAATGGGAAGAGCATAAAAAATTAAATGCCTGAGCTTCCGGAAGTACATACAATCTCACAAGACTTAAAAAACAACATCGTTGGATATAAAATAGAAAATATTCAAATTGAAAGAAACTATAAGATACCAGAAATTGAGAAAATAAGGTTAGGAAAAATAAAAGATAAAAAAATCTCCGATGTGGAAAGAATTGCCAAAAATATTGTCATAAAGTTATTCGAAAATGAATTTTTAGTATTTCATTTGGCAATGACTGGAAGAATAATATTAACTCCATTAAAAGAAAAAAAAGATAAATGGACAAAAATTGTGTTCAAAATTTCAAAAAACGAAGATGAGAAATATTTAAAATTTTGCGACATGCGACAATTTGGAAAAATAAAGGTTCTTGATGAGAAATCTTTAAGCGAACTACGCAATAAATATGGGTTAGATATTTTAGAAGCAGATATAACGCCTGATGAATTTTTGAGAATTATAAAATCAAAAAATACAAACATTAAAAACGCACTTATGGATCAGGAAATTATCTCAGGAGTTGGAAATATATACGCAACTGATGCTCTATTTTTATCCGGGATAAACCCTAAAACCCGCACCAAAGATATGAACTTACAAAAAAGTGAAAAATTGCTAAATAGTTTAAAAGAAATTTTGCGAGAAGGAATAAAAAACAGAGGCGCTACTCTACCCGACGAGATGTATGTAGATATATTCGGAAAGCCCGGAAATCAGCAAAAATATTTTAAAATTTACGGAAAGAAAATATGTCCGAGGTGCGGAGCCCACGTATTCTTTGAGAAAATTAACGGGAGAGGAACTTACTTTTGTCCTGTCTGCCAACCTCTAATTGACGGAAAAACAAAAAATTTGCAGAAAACCAATCAACAAAAAAGTCTCTTGTAAATTTTTAAACTTAGTAAGATTAAATGAAAATACTAAACTTAAAACTCACAAATCTCAGAAACCATACCAAATTAAGTTTAATTTTTGATAGCAACATAACACTAATCACCGGGGACAACGGGTCGGGGAAATCAACTATTTTAGAAGCAATTCACATTCTCTCTGTGGGAAAATCTAAAATATCAAAATACGATAGAGATTTAATACAATACGGAAAAAAATTTTCCTCCATAAACGCCGATATTGAAACTAAAGATGATAGATTTAACATGGAATTGCAGATAATAAAGAATGAAAATTTTGAAAACGCGTCAATCAAAAAAGCCAGGATAAACAAAGTCGCAAAAAGCATGCAATATTTCACCGGTATTTTTAATTCCGTGCTTTTTTCACCGCAAGACATACAACTTATTACCGGATCCCCGTCGGAAAGAAGAAAATACATGGATGAGACCCTTTCTCAAGTAGATATTGAATATAAAAGAAGCTTAAACGATTATTTAAAAGCAGTCAGACAAAGGAATAAGTTGCTTGAAAAAATAAATCAAGGTTTTGGCGGGCAGGGAGAAATAGAATTTTATACCCATCAGATGCTAAAAAACGGAGAAATAATACAAAGAAAGAGGGAGCAAATGTTTACGGATATTAAACCAATACTATTGGAAACCGGAAAAATATTAAACGATAAAAAAACAAAATTGGAATTAAACTACAAAAAAAATGAAATTAGCATCGAAAGATTGAATGAATTCAAAAACCGCGAGATTGCTGCAATGACTTCCCTTCTTGGGCCACATCGAGATGATTTTGAAATACATTTTAACGACCACAACGTTACAAACTTTGGATCCCGGGGAGAACAAAGAAGCTGTGTCCTATCCTTAAAAATTGCTGAGATAAGTTTTATAGAAAAAAAGAAAAACGATAAACCGGTCTTACTATTAGATGACATATTTTCAGAATTGGATAAAAAACACCAGACAGCAGTATTTGATGTAATAAATAGAAATCAGACTACAATAACCAGCACATCCATGCCGGATTTTCCAAACGAAGAAGGCATAAAGATAATTAATCTTTAAAAAATTAAAAAGATTATAAACAGATAAAAAATACCCTC
>DAOSPG010000003.1:0-26918 GCA_035374605.1 bacterium | reverse complement strand
AGATAATTAATCTTTAAAAAATTAAAAAGATTATAAACAGATAAAAAATACCCTCAGATAAATTTTCATTTTTCCGAGGGATTGAAAAAATCAAGGAACAGCGATCGGGTAGATCCCGGAGCTAAAACCATCACCTAAAATCTGAAAGGAACTATCAAATCTATTGTCCCGACACTTATCCAACACATCAGGAAAACAAACATACCAAAGCTCCTGACCATCTTTCCTTAAGCACTCCGATACTTCCTGATGGACCATCAGATCTTTATCATCAATAAACACTCTTCCCCCTGAGAATAACCTGACACGCAGGTTTTTTAACTCACCGTCTGCGATATCTCCTCCGATATACAAAAAAACCAAAACCACAAGAGTATTGTTCATCCATACTCCGTGGACCGCCAGAATACGTTTGTTAAGATCACTTTTCATTTCTTCTCCTTCTATTTTTTATTTTGATTTGCTAGCCATTATACCAAAAAATCAAATTATTTACTTTTTTGCGGGAAATATGCGAGAATTATTTAAATGTATTTTCCTGAATATTCAATTACTTCAAAAACCCTTAACAACATAGCTATTATAGAATATGGAAAAGCTGTGATTGAAAACACTACCATACTACCCTCTTGGGAAGACAAACTAAAAAAAGAAGCAAAAATAAAAATAGTTCATGGGTCCTTGCAACTTTTAGGAATAATAGCTGACCCTCAGAAAATAAAGCTTTGTATTGATAATATTTACAAAGCAGAAGACCGAGAGACTCTGAATATCATAAGAGCAGTATTTCTGATAGATGAGATATCAAAAAATAAAGATTTTGAAGAAGTGGATTTAAAGTACATTCACAAAACTTTAACTGAGGGTTTAATTCCAAAAGTTAAGCAAGGATCCTACAGAAGCACAAAAATTCCAGGAAAAACAGATCCCGAAGAAATATTAGCCGAAGTAGTAAGTCTTTTTGATTGGTACAATAGCTTGGACGCTAAAGAAACACACCGCATAGTAACATCGGGCATATTAAAAGCCAGATTAGAGAGCATACAACCCTTCGAAGAAATGAATGATATTGCCGCTAATTTTATAACCTACGTAAGTTTAAAAACATCGGGATACGGTTTCAGAGATCTCATATCGGTAGAAAATTACTATAAAAACACCAGGGCTATTTATAGTAAAGAAATAGAATCGCTTGACAACGAAGAACCTGATTTAACAACCTGGGTAGAATACTTCACAGAAGGACTGGCTTCCGAAGTTTCCTCTATCTCCCAAAACATAAAACTTTTAGCCAAGGATACAAAGATAGCCAAAGCTACCGGAAGAACAAAAATAAGCGAAAGGCAGGAAAAAATAATAGAATACATTCAGGATTATGGAATACTTCAAAATAAGGATTTTCCAAGAATTTTTCCCGATATTTCCGAAGATACAATACTTAGGGATCTCAAAACCCTAATGGAAATGGGAGTTGTTCAAAAGATTGGAAGCACTAAATCTTCTAAATACACATTAAAATAAGTTCCCTCTCTCAAAAATTTTGGGCAAATTTATACTATAATGGCCCTATGAAGTTCATTGATTTTTCAAAATATCTCCAAAGACTTGAAGAAACCACCAAACGGTTAGAAATGATTGATATTCTCACAGAATTAATATCTAACCTTGATGCAGAAGAAGCAGATAAGGCATTTTATCTGGCTTCAGGATATATAAAAGCCCCCTTTGAAAACGAGAAATTTAATATTGCAGAGAAAATGATGATCAAAATAATAGAACAAACCTTCTCTACTCCGGAAACACCAACTATAAAAGAAGAGATTGAAAAAATTTACGCGGACACAGGCGATTTGGGAAATGTCGTTTTTGAACTAAAAAAAGCAACAAAAAAATATGATGAGCCCTCAATCTCTGAGATACACAAAAATCTTTCTGAAATAGCACAGATAACCGGGTTGGGATCGCAGGACTTAAAAATATCAAAAACCTCAAATCTACTAAAAAGGGTTGACCCTCTATCGGCAAAACATATAACAAGAATCATTTTAGGTACAATGAGATTGGGATTCACTGAACTAACAATCATCGTAGCACTTTCAAATTTTCTAAAAAACAAGTCTTTAGTCAGTGAAATAGAAAAAAAATACAACATACATCCTGACATTGGCTTTATAGCAAAAGAAATAAAAAAGAAGGGGATAAAAGGAATAGAAAATATAAAAATGGAGATAGGTGTTCCTGTACTTTCACAGAAAGCTCAACGAGTTGGAAGTATGAAAGAAATATTGGAGAAAATACACAAAGCTTGGGCAGAGTTTAAATTTGACGGAACTAGAATTCAACTGCATTTTGCAAAAGAAGGCAATAGTTTTCCAAATAAGATCGCGCATGACAAAGAAACTCAAAAAAATTTATTTGACAGTAAAGAAAGTAAATTTTTTATAAAAACATTCACTAGAAATTTGGAAGAAACAACCCATCAGTATCCGGAAATAATAGAAGCCGCAAAAAAACAAATAAAAGCCGATTCGGTAATTCTTGATGGTGAGGGAATAGGTTATAACAAGGAAACAGGAGAATTTCTTCCGTTTCAAGAAACAATACAAAGAAAAAGAAAATACAACATAACTGAAACTGCAAAAAAAATTCCCTTTAAATATTTTGTTTTTGATATTTTATATCTCAATGGGGAATCAGTAATTGACAAACCATTGGTAGAGAGAAGAAAATTGCTCGCAAGCGTGATCCAACCGGGACAAGTGATAGAAGTTGATGATCATATTGAAACCGAAGAATTTGAAAAACTGGAAGAGTACTTTGAAATGGCTAAATCTCAAGGCTTAGAAGGTATTGTAGTAAAAACTCCCAATGATCATTATCAGGCAGGTGCCAGATCATACTCCTGGATAAAGTACAAAACGGCAGATCAAAAACTTCTATCTGACAGTGTGGACTGCGTAATTTTGGGCTACTACCATGGCAGAGGGGTGAGATCAAAGTTCGGGATCGGTGGGTTTTTAGTCGGGGTTTATGATAAAGATAGAAATGTTTATAAAACCATCTCAAAAATAGGCACAGGACTAACAGAAGAAGATCTAATATTTCTAAAAAAAGAGTGCGACAAAATAAAAATTAAAGATAAACCAAAAAATGTAGAAATGAATAAGATATTTAAACCTGACGTTTTTGTTGAACCTAAAATAGTCGTAGAAATAGGAGCAGATGAAATTACTATTTCTCCCACGCACACAGCCGGGTTTGCATTGAGATTTCCAAGATTGATAAAGTTTAGAACCGACAAAAACCCTGAGGACGCAACCTCTGTAACAGAAATAAAAGACATGTATAAAAAACGGCAAAAAGGAAAATGAAAAATAAATAATCATGCCTTTCGCACAAAAATATGGAGAAACTTTCAAAAATAATAGAAAACAAAAGACTCAATAGAGATTACAGATGTTCCTACGAATTTCAAGCTTATGGAAACAGACTGGCAGAAGAACTAAGAGACACAAAACACAGAACCCTTTACATAAAATTAGCTAAAAATGAAGATCGGGCACTTTTGGAAGAGGCACGGGCATTCGTTTTAAACTCAAAAAAAGCAACTACTAAAGGAAAATTATTTATGTGGAAGCTCACTCAACTTAAAGAAGAAAAAGAGAAAAGAAAACAAGATAAATCTGACAAATAAAATAAATCTAATGAATTTTAGTCTAGAGGTAGTTTGTAAAATTTGCCCCCTATTCTAAATTATTATGAATAAACCTTGCCATTTACTTTAGTTACAACAAATAGCAAAGTTTTTAATCAACTAAAAAATAAAAAGAAAGTAATCTTACGGGAGTAACTAGTGTTTTAGATTAATAAAGATTAATAAAAAATGTAATTGAAGTTCAGGAAACAAACAAGTATCATTATCACGATGGTGAAAAAATTACTGAATTATTACACAACTCCTCTTCTAGTGTCCGCAACGCTTGGTGTAATAATATTGGCAATGACGGTTGCCAAGCAACCGATTGAAATAATAGAAATCATTATAGGGATTATTCTCGGCACTTTTGTGCTGGATATTGAATTTATTCTCTACCCCTATATGTTTGAGCCAAACAGTGATTTTGCAAAAAATATATTTGGATATACAAAAAGTAAAGATTTTAAAGGATTAATAAGCTTCATCAATGAACACAGGGATGGTCTAAAAGAAAAATCTTTAAACAGCGCGCTCTTTCAGGTAGTTTTAATACCAATTTGTCTGCTTGTAGCATATACTGACACTAGTTACTTTATGAAAGCGTTTGTGCTTTCAATATTTGCTAATTCGATATACAAACTTATTGAGTGTTATTTTAACGGAACTACAAAAGAGTGGTTTTGGGCTATAAAAGGAACACCGAAAAAAGAAGGGGTTTTGGGATTTATTCTTGTCTTAATTTTAATTCTAGTGGTATCAATTTATTTAATATAAGTATTGAGTTCTAATAGTGTTAAATCTTTATGGAATTACAATCTCTCTTTCAATTTTCCTCTGCATATTAATTACTCAAAGGCTGGTTGTAAAATATAAAAAAAACGAAGAAATTTTTTGGGGACTTTCTTTCTGGACTATATTTTGCGGCATATTGGGAGCGAGACTTTATCATGTTTTAGATTATTTTGATTATTACCGTTATCATCAATTAGATATTTTCAAAATCTGGAACGGTGGCATGGGAATATGGGGAGGTATACTGGGAGGGACGCTCGGAGCTATCACATATCTTAAAATTAAAGGAGAAAAAATATTCCCGTGGCTAGATATTATTTCCGTGGTTACACCTTTGGGACAATCAGTGGGCAGATGGGGAAATTTTTTTAATAAAGAAATATTCGGACTACCGACTACTCTACCCTGGGGAGTATATATAGAACCGGAAAAAAGACCGGTAGAGTTTCTTAATTACTCAAAATTTCATCCCCTTTTTATTTACGAATCAATTTTAAACTTCATTTTGTTTTTATTTCTTTTGATTTTGTATAAAAAAACAAATGAAAAAACACCGAGCGGAACATTTTTATGTATTTACCTTATTTCTTATTCAACAATTAGATTTTTTCTTGAATTCTTACGTATAAACCCATGGAAAATAGAAATATCTTCTCTGTTCTTGAATGTCTCTCAATGTATATCTATACTTGTAATAATTATTTCTATTATTTTTATATTTAGAAATAATTTCTTAAGGAAAAAACAATGATTTACATTTCTTCTGATCATAGAGGATACGAATTAAAAAACTATCTTATAAAAGAACTTACTCCTAAAGGAACCATCGTAATGGATCTCGGACCTTTTAATTTTAACCCGGATGATGATTACCCGGATTATGCGAAATTAGTTGCAAAAAAAATTCAGGAAAACCCACACAACATGGGGATTTTGATATGTGCCAATGGTGTAGGCATGAGCATAGCGGCAAATAAGTTCAAGGGCGTGAGAGCATCGATATCCTGGAATTCAAAACACGCCGCAACTTCAAGAAACGATGACAAAACTAATATTCTAGTATTGCCATCGGACTTCATTACAAAAGAAGAGGCTCTGGAAATAACGCAAACGTGGCTTTCCACTGATTTTTCGGGTGAAGAAAGACACTTAAGAAGAATAATGAAAATAACAAGTTTTGAAGAAAGCAATTTTTGAGAAACGCAAATGATAATACCTGCCATTTTAGAAAAAGATATAAAAGAATGTGAAAGGAAAATCAAACTTGTGGAAGATGTTTGCTCAGCTGTCCAAATAGATATATTGGACAATACCATAATTCCCGGCGAAACATTTCAAGATCTGCAAAAATTGGAAGAAATAAAAACAACCGTTGATATGACAATTCATCTCATGGTAAAAGATCCGATCAATTTTATTAGAAAACTAGGCTTCTTATTTCCTACCAATGCAAATAGAATAAATGGGGTAAGCACTCTCATTACACAAGTGGTGGACAAAGAAACAACTGAAAATTTTTTAAAATACGCTAAGGATTTAGGTTACAAAACCGGGATATCAATTAATTTAGATCAGGATAATTCCATAATCAGCAATCTGATTCAAAATGCAGATATCGTACAATTCATGGGAGTAGAACCCGGAAAGCAAGGCGGGAATTTTGTACCATCTGTTTTGGAAAAAATATCAAGTTTCAAAAAAGACTTTCCCGGAAAAACATTCCAGATAGACGGAGGAGTTAATGAATCAAACATTCTCACCGTTTCAGAAACGGGAGTTGAAAACATAGTTATTGGATCAGCTATATTCAATGCAGATGATCCGAAGAAAAAATTTCTGGAACTATCTTCCATCCTCGAACATAAAAGAAAAAAGGCAACAAAACAAATACCTGAAGTAAATAAAAATGGAGGCAAGAGACCCCTCGTAGTTTGTTTTTTAGGGGGAGCAGCGTGGAAAAATGAAGACGAACCATATATACAAGCCAAAGAAACAGCAAGACTCTTGGCTGAAAACGGTTATGGAATTGTAAATGGCGGCGGCCCGGGAGTAATGAGAGCTTCAACAGAAGGGGCTCATGAAGGCGGAGCCGGAGTATTAGCAGTAACTTATCATCCAAATAAACCTAAAAGACATTTTGAAGGAACTGACCCGGAAAACCACTTTGATTTAGAAGTAAAAACACTGGATTATTTTGATAGAACTAAAATTCTACTACAAACATCGGATATTCACGTAATATTTAGAGGCAGTATCGGTACCTTAAGCGAATTTGGCATGTCCTGGGAAAATTCTTATATACACGAACCAAACAACAAACCAATAATACTTTTCGGAGATCACTGGCGAGGGATACTAAAATCCATAGAAGAAAACATGAGCGTAAGAGGAGGAGAAACAGAAATAATAAAAATATGCACTACCCCACAAGAGGTTTTGGAATACATTAAATCCATTGAAAATAAACTTTTGTAAAAAACAATGAAAGAGAAATAAAAAAAGAGCTTGTAAACACATTTATTTTTCGTGTCCGAAAAACTTATCAAAGTTAGAACACCGACGCTAAACGTGTAACAAGCTCATGGGCCGGTAAGCGACTTTCTTATTCTCCTCTATTTTCGTTTTTGCGTATAAACAAGAACGAAATTTAGAAGATAGAAGTAGGAGAAAGGAGAGACAGACAAGCCTACCTCTATTGTTAACCAACCCAGAGTGGGATTATACAATAAATCAAAGAAACAGTCAAAAACACAACAATATAATCCTGTGATATACTTAATTTAATGCCTGTTAATAAGAAAAAGACCGCAAAAATCGGTATAGAAGAATTATACAAAACATCAAACAAACTTAAGCAAACCGTAATTGATATGCTTACGGAAGCGGGTTCCGGACATACGGCAGGATCTTTAGGAACAGCAGAGATTTTCACAGCTCTTTATTTTCAAATTTTAAACATAAATCCCAAAAAGCCGTACAAAAAGGACCGCGATAGATTTTTGCTCTCAAATGGACACATATGCCCTATCTGGTATGCTACTCTGTCGGAGAGAGGTTTTTTTCCAAAATCTGAATTGTGGAAATTACGAAAAATAAATTCAAAACTGCAAGGTCACCCAAAAAAGAATTCACTTCCGGGAATAGAAAACACCAGCGGTTCACTAGGCCAAGGTCTATCTCAAGCAATAGGAATAGCAATAGCAGCTAAAATGGATGATCTTGATTACAGAATTTATTGCATGACCGGAGACGGAGAGCTCAATGAAGGACAAATATGGGAATCAGCAATGTTTGCTCCGAATAAAAAATTAAATAACATTACATGGATAATAGATAGAAATAATATTCAAAGCGATGGTAAAACAGAAGACGTCATGCCATTAGAAAACCTGAAAGACAAATTAGAGAGCTTTAATTGGTTTGTAATAGAGATTAACGGTCATAGCATTGAAGAGATAATAAGCGCTTGCAAAATGGCAAAGTCGATAACCCAACGTCCAACTGCTATAATTGCTCACACAATACCGGGTGAAGGTATTGAGTTTATGGAAAATAATTATCAATGGCATGGCAAGGTACCAAGTAAAAAGGAAGCTATTGCCGCTAAGGAAGAATTACGATCAATAATTTAGAAATTTGCAGAAAGGAAAATTTATGAACAATAAACAAAAAGCATCTTTAAGAATCAGTTTATTACCTGTCGTGATACTGATTGGAGTAATTTTAGGGGTGGGGTATTTTTTACTCAAGGGGGAAATAAATTTTTCCAAATCAGATGACACCCTGACTATTCAAAGAATAGAAGGTTTTCCCACCGTTATATACACAGATAAAGTTATAGAAAAGCAAAGAAGGGTAATAAAAAATAATCAGGAACTTACGGAATTCTTAAATCTCATTGATGAAACAGGTTTGCTTACAATAAAAGAGCAGATAAATTTTGACAAAGATATGGTATTAGCCGTTTCCACAGAAACAAATGATGAAACTGAGCATAAATTAAAAATCAAAAAAGTATATGAAGATAAAAAAGAAAAAAGGCTTTTAGTAGAAGTGGAGGAAACGAATCCCGAGGATGAGTGCCAAGTGGAAATGGATAAAAATATAGCCGTAGATATGGTAATAGTGTCAAAAACTGATTGGGAAATAAAATTTGAGAGGATAACCAAAGCAATACAATGTGATGAAGAACAAGAGCAGGAAATTGATCAATCTACTGAAAGCGAAAGTAGAATAACTAATTAATAGAACAATGATTAACTGCCCATGCTAAACGCTAGATTAAAATTAAACCAGGATGTGTTCTTGAAAAGCGCTACAGCGAGATCTCCTAGAGACGGTTTTGGCGAAGGTGTGATTGAATTAGCGGAGAAAAACCTATCTGTTGTAGTTCTATCCGCAGATTTAGCAGAATCAACTAAACTTAAAGATTTCGCAGAAAAGTTTCCCCAAAGATTCATACAAACCGGAATAGCCGAACAAAATATGTGCTCTATTGCTGCCGGCTTGTCCACGGAAGGAAAGATTCCGTACGCAGTTTCACATGCTGTTTTTATAGCATATAGAAGCTGGGACCAAATAAGATTATCAATATGCATGAACAACGCTAATGTAAAAATATGCGGTTCGCATGAAGGTTTTTCAAATGGTCCCGACGGAGCATCGGCAGAACCTTTAGAGGACATTGCGTTAATGAGGGTGCTTCCTAACATGGTTGTAGTGAGCCCAATAGATTATGAGCAAACAAAAAAGGCGGTAATAGAAGTATCAAAAATTCAGGGTCCTGTTTACTTAAGATTTTCAAAAGCTAAAATCCCTGATCTAACAACAAAAGAAACTCCATTTAGAATAGGAAAAGCCGATATTTTTGTGGAAGGAAAAGATATTACGGTAATTTCCTGCGGATCAATAACATACGAAGCTTTATTGGCAGTAAGGAACTTAAGAGCAAAATACAAAATTGAAGCGGAATTAATAGTCTCACCGACCATAAAACCACTTGATGAATACAGAATTTTGGAATCTATCAGAAAAACGGGGAAAGCGGTAACAATTGAGGAACATCAAATTAACGGAGGACTTGGCGGAGCTATATCAGAACTCTTGTGTGAAAAACTTCCCTCCCCTCTCTTGAGAGTAGGAATGAACGATTCGTTTGGTGAATCAGGAAGTTATGAAGAACTAAAGGATAAGTATGTACTAAGTGCCCACCACATAGAAAATAAAATTCTAAAATTTTTAAAAGAAAAAAAGGAGCAGAAATAAAGATGGATATTTTAACTATTGGAGATTCATGCATAGACATAACTCTTCATATTTCTTCAGCTGACGAAGTAAGAATAGAAGAATCGGAAACACCTCAAATCTGCTTTATACACGGAAGCAAAATACCGGTAGATCAATTTTTTTCATCTATTGGGGGAAATAGTGTAAATGTGGCAACCGGTTGTAATAGATTGGGTTTAAAAACCGGCGTATATACAGAAATTGGAAATGATCAAAACGGAGAAAAATTAATAAAAGAGCTTGCAGAAAGAGGAATTGATACTACATATTGCATTAAAACACCCGGAGATGCAACCAATGTGAACGCGATAATAATCTACAACTATGAAAGAACAATTTTTTCATACCACGCGCCCAGAAAATACAAAATTAGAGATTGGCCTAAACCAACACTCCTCTACTACACATCCATAGGCGAAGGTTTTGAAAAATTTCAAACGGAATTAATAGATTACATAGAAAAAAACAGAGATATAGGTGTAATTTTCAATCCGGGAACAATTCATATGAAGGCCGGTTACAATCATATAAAAGAGTTTTTAGAAGTAACCAATATTTTAATAGTAAATTTAGAAGAAGCCGTCAGATTAATCGGAGAAAAACCCTTACCAAAGATGCACATTGACCTGCAAAAACTAGGCCCCAAGCTTACTGTAATAACCGACGGTAAAAACGGAGCAAGCGGGTTTGATGGAGAAAATTTAGTTAAAGTAAGCGCGTACTCCGATGGAAGAGAGGTTAAAGACAAAACAGGAGCCGGGGATTCATTCGCATCGGGATTCGTTTCAGCAATTTTTCATAAAAAAACTCTTAAAGAGGCACTTGGCTGGGGATCTATAAACGCATTTGCTGAAATAACAAAAGAAAATGCGGGAACCGGAATATTAACAAAAGACGAAATGGAAAAATTAGTTAAAAAAATAATTTAATTTTCCATACCTTAAATTGTAGGTAGTATAATCTAGTAACAAGATGGCTGAATTTTTTGAAAGAAATAAATCAATTTTTATAATGGGTCTAATTATAGCCGTTGTATTTGCGATTATACTCGTAGCCTACAGAATGAGACCCGGAAAAGAAACTCAACTCACTAAAATTGATGACGCGGATGAAGAGTTTTACAAAGTAATTTACGAAAATACAGAAAATTATCAAGAAAATGAAAATACTTTAAATGAAGAAGGTAAAGATACAAATGTAGAAAAAGAGGAAGAAGTCAATGTTGACGAGATCTTTGGAAAAACAAAGATAGATTATACAAATGAGGGGTTTGAACCAAAAATATTCAGATGCTATGTAGGACAGAGCGTAGAATGGACAAATAAAACTGATAAAGTAATTTATCTTCGGCAGATAAAACCAACTTACGAAGAGCTTAAGCAACCGGTTGAAATAAAACCTAACGAAACCTTTACATTTAAAATGACTCAGCTGGGAATTTGGACTTACGAAGAAGTAAATTCGGAAGACTTTGGATCAATAGAAGTTAAACCTCTTCCAAAAAATATCCCTACTTCATCAACACAACCAACGGAAACAGTTCCATCACAAACAAACCCGTCACCACCTGAAGGAAACAACCAATAAGAAAATCGGGCAATATATTTTTAATTTATTTTAAAAGCGCTTGGACAAATCTCATTTAAAGGGCACTCTTCGCATTTAGGACTTTTAGCTGTGCAAATATACCTACCGTGTAAAACCATTGCTCCGGAAAAATTTCTCCAGCTTCTTTTCGGAATAATTTTCATTAAATCTTTCTCAATTTTCTCCGGATCCTGTTCTTTGGTCAGTCCAAGTCTATTAGAAACTCTTTTTACATGCGTATCTACTACTATTCCATCAGCAATTCCCCATAGCTCTTGCATAATTACATTAGCGCTTTTCCTTGCTACACCGGGAATTTTCATTAAATCTTCCATATTTCTAGGAAGAACTCCACCAAAATTTAAGGTAACTACTCTACCCGCTTGTATTAACCTCCCAGCTTTTCCTTTGTAAAAATTTACTTCTTTAATTAAATTTTGTACATCTAAAAGATCTGCAGAAGCCAAACTTTCCCAGGAAGGATATTTTTTAAACAGTCGCGGAGTAACTTGATTCACTTTTTTATCCGTAGTTTGGGCAGATAACATGACAGCTACCGCAAGCTGATACTCATTTTCGTGAATTAACTCTGTTCTGGGACTAGGGTATTTCTTTTTCAATGTTTTAACTATTTTGTCAACATTATTTAAATCTGACATAGAAAAATTATACATTTAATTTGAAGAACTTAGGCTGAAACTTAAAATATCCACGCAATAGAACTTAATTTTTCAAGATTTTTAAAATCTACAAAAGAGAAAGTTGTTTATCTGAAACTTCCGATTCTTTATCCTTTTTCTTTTCATCAACACTAAAACCCAATCTTTTTATAAGAGATTTAAAATTATATTTTTCCAAAGTTTCTTTAACCTTAATTTTATTTAAATCACTATATTTGCACTCCTCTAAATTAATCTGAAAAGGAACATCTAAAACTATTTGAGCAAGCCTTTTGCTCATAAGAGCCTGTTCGTAACTTTCCAATAGCTTTTTCTTCAGAGACTCGGGCTCAATTTTTTCAATATTTCTGTAAATTTCCTCCAAGGAGCCGTACTTTTGCAATAATTTTGTAGCCGTAACCTCACCAACTCCAAAAACGCCGGGTATATTATCACCCGGGTCTCCGCGCAACCCCTTGTAGTCAGCTATTTTATCAGCCTCAAAACCGAGCTTTGCATCTACTTCCTTTTCTCCCAACCATTCAAATTCACCTTTTTTCCCCGGAACCATAATAATATTTCCATTACCTGCAAGTTGCCATAAATCTCTGTCATTACTTATAATCAAAATGTCCACTTTTCCTTTAAGTTTTGTTGCTACAGTACCAATAACATCATCGGCCTCATATCCTTCAACAACTATTTTTTTAATATTAAAGGCATCTAAAACTTCAAAAACTTTAGGAATTTGGGTTTGTAAATCTTCTTCCATTGGTTTTCTTTGCGCTTTATAAGCAGTGAACTCACCTACTCTAAAGGTCGGTTCTTTTCCATCTAATGCGGCAACAACATAATCGGGTTTTATTTGATTCAAGACATTTATAAGCATGGATGTAAAACCATAAATCGCATTAGTGGGCTGACCATCGGGACCACGAAAAGTCTTTGGGAGAGCATGATAAGCTCGGTGCAAAAAATTGAATGTATCTATAATGAGTAATTTTTTCATCTGTATTTTACATCTAATTAAATTCTAGGAAACAAAAATGGGGCTGAAGAAATTTTTCCGCTTCTGAATATTTTTAATATTTTCTCTGATGTCCCGGGAACAAAAGGCTTACATAACTCTGCAATATTGCATAACTCACCAATCTCGTACTCTAAAACCTCCCTCAACTTATCATTGTTTTTTATTGACCAAGGAGAATTTTCGTTAATATGTTTATCAAGGTTAGCTAGTTTTGACCAAATCTTTTGTAGAGCGAGATCAACCCTAAATTCATCAAAATACTGAGAAAGCTCTAAAAAAGTATCTTTTTTTTCTTTTTCTGCAATTAAAGAAAAATCTGATTTTTCGGCCAATTTTGCTAATCTCGCAACTGTGTTCCCTAAACCATTAGCGAGGTCAGCATTATAAACTTCCTGAAAATGAGACTCCGAAAAATCAGAATCCTCAATTATCGGTCCGTACCTTAAAAAATAATATCTAACAGGGTCAACTCCGTATCTCTCCACTAAATCTTTTGGAGCAACAATATTTCCTAAACTTTTGCTAATTTTCTTCCCGTTCATACTTAAGAAAGCATTCACATATACATGAGTCGGCATACTATAACCGGCGGCTTTGAGCATACACGGCCATAAGAGTGCGTGCATTCTAGCATTATCTTTCCCCAAAAAATGAACTATTTCCGTATCTTCATCCCAAGAATTAACCTGTAAACCAAAGGTTAAGTAATTAATCAAGGCATCAAACCAAACCCAAATCACATGATTTTTATCAATCGGACACTCTATACCCCATGGAAGTTTCTCCTTTCTTCTAGTAATTGGGATGTCTTCTATGGTGTCAATAAAAGCATACATTTCCCTATAACGGGAATTAGGTAAAACAAAATCAGGATTTTTTTCATATAAGGTTCTCAAAAAATCTTTAAAAGACGAGAATTTGAAAAAATAATTTTCTTCTTCTACAACCTGTATTTCCAATCCCGGATGTAAAGCACATCTCCCGTTTATTAAATCCTTTTCAGTCTTGTAAGATTCGCATCCCTCGCAATATAAACCTTTGTAATTATCTTTGTAAATATAGCCGGCGTTATAGACTTTTCTAAAGAAATCTTCTGCTGTTTTTTTGTGATCCCCGTCCGTGGTTCTTATAAACCTATCGTAAGAAATCTGAATAGAATCTTGCTGTTCCTGATCTTTTTTTGATATTTCATCAACAAATTCTTTCACATCCACACCCCGTTCTTTAGCCACATTGTAAACTTTTTGTCCGTGTTCATCGGTTCCGGTAACAAAGAAAACATTTTCACTTCCCCTTCTTATTCTTTCAAATCTTGCAACACAATCAGCTAAAATTTTCTGATAAGCATGGCCGATGTGAATTACATCATTAACATAATCTATTGCGGTTGTAATTAAAATTTTCTTTTTCACAGAGAGATTTTATCAACAGGCACACATTATGTACAGATTTTCATTAAAACAAAAAGAAATACCCAAAGAAAAACAACATCACTTTCTACCTCTTGTTTCTATAAAAATTCCAATACACAAAAGCCCGAACAAAAATAAATTCAATGTTGTCATGATGTGAAAAGCATCTAGAAAAGCAACACCTATAATTACAAAACTGGCAAAAAATCCCCATTTAGAACCTTTTTTGTATAAAACCTTCAGGTCGGTAAATTTAGGATATTTCTTTTTATTAAAAAGGTAAAAAATAAATGAAAGAGTTAACCCCAAGGCAAAAAACAACACCCCCAAAAAAAGAAAAATTTCCCAGTATGAGTTTGGAGATATAGCAAATAGAAGAAGATAAATCCAAAAAATCCACAAAACTGCAACAACAGCAATTCTAAATTTAATAAACTTAGGCATGGTTTGATTTTAACACTCTGGTAGAATATAAACTATGAACACTCAAACACTAATTATTTTCGCAATATTGATCGTGGGAGCCATATTTTTAATAGGTCAGTACATTTTATCTCAGTTAAAAAAATCGGAAAATCCTGAAAATACTGTTTTGATGGAATGGCTTAAAGACATGAAAGGAACAATGGAAAAAAACACAGAAGTAATGGAAAGACAATTAAAAGACCAGAGAATGACAATTGAGGAACAGATGAAAAATCATAGAGAAACCTTGAGCCAACAGACAAAATTCATTTCCGAGCGTTTAGAAAAATCAAGTGACGTAATACGAGAGGTGCAAAAACAATTAGGAGGAATACAAGAGTTTGGTACGGATATAAAAGACCTTAGCAACATTTTAAAATCCCCTAAACTAAGAGGGGGTTTGGGGGAACAATTTTTATACGAAATACTTGAAAACTTTCTCCCAAAGGATCTGTATAAAACACAATATAAGTTCAAGGACGGGAGTATTTGCGATGCTGTAATCTTTACAGATAGGGGCATCATCCCAATAGATTCTAAATTCCCAATGGAAAATTTTAAGGCCATGATAACGGCTGAAACCCAACCGGAAAGGGACAAATACAAGAAAATGTTTATATCAGATGTTAAAAAAAGGATTGAAGAAATATCGAGTAAGTACATTCTCCCGGAAGAAAAAACAACTGACCAAGCTATTATGTATGTCCCTTCAGAAAATGTTTACTACGAACTAATAGTAAATACACCGGAAATTGAGGATTTTGCAAAAAACAAGAACATAGTAATGGCTTCTCCTAATACTCTATCGTATTTTTTGAAAGTTTTGCTTGTAGCTTACCAACAGCACGAATTACAAAAACACACGGGAGAAATTCTAAAAGCCCTGGCGGGAATAAGAGTGGAGGCAAACAAATTTAATGCTGATTTAAACGTTCTGGAAAGACATATTTCCAATTCGTACAAAACAATGGATAGCGTTAAAAGCCGATACTCAAGACTTCTTGGAAGAATTGAAAAAACCCATGCTATCGAAAAATCGGGAGAAGAAGCTATTGAGAAACCGGAAGAAGACAGCAACGAAAATGCCCAAGAGCAAAACGAGCTTTTGGAATAATAATTTTTTATTTGTTACACATGCCAAAAATTAAAACGGAATTAAATGAAGAGCAACTTAAAGCTGTAAAACATAAATCAGGACCGGTCCTTGTAGTAGCAGGAGCCGGAACCGGAAAAACCAGAGTAATAACAGAAAGAATAAGGTATCTAATAAAGGAAAAAAATGTCGATCCCCAAGAAATACTTGCCCTCACTTTCACGGAAAAAGCCGCTCAGGAAATGGTTGACAGAGTCGGTGACATAATGCCGTTGGGCTACGAAGAACCGTGGGTTTATACTTTTCATTCATTTGCCGACAGAATTTTGAAAGAAAAAGGTATTGAGATAGGAATTGATCCTTCATACAAAATACTCTCCCCATCCGACCAATGGCTTTTACTTAGAAAAAACCTCTTTGACCTCAAACTAAAATATTTCAGACCCCTGGGAAATCCGACCAAATTTATATCTGCAATTTTAACTTTTATATCAAGACTTCAGGATGAAAATGTCTCTCCCGAAGAACTACTAGAGTTTGTTAAGCACTCTAATTACACAAGTGATGAAGAAAAACAAAGATGGGAAGAATTGTCATATATTTACGCCGAATATGAGCGTTTGAAAATAGAAGGTTCTGCTATGGATTTTGGCAATCTAATAATTTGGGTGATAAAACTTTTAAATGCGCGACCTAATATTTTAGCTGAATATAAAAATCAATTTAAACATATTCTGGTGGACGAGTTTCAGGATACAAATTACGCCCAATACGAGCTTATTAAACTTCTTTTTCCAACGAAAGAAATAAAGGAATCAGGAAGAAGCCTTCTCGTGGTCGGAGACGACTCTCAGTCTATTTACAAATTCAGAGGCGCCGCTGTTTCAAACATTCTCCAATTCATGGAAGACTATAAAGATTCAAAAATGATTACGCTCTTAAAAAACTATCGATCTACTCAAGAAATACTTGATGCGGCATACAAACTGATTCAAAACAACAATCCGGACACGCTTGAATCAAAACTCGGAATTTCAAAAAAACTCATCGGGATAAATTCGGGATCAAACCCAAAAATTCTCCAAACAGAAACCTTGGAAGACGAGGTGGAATTGGTGATTTCAAAAATTCTGGAAATACTAGCGAAAGAACCCCAGTACACATACAAAGATTTTGCAATTCTTGCCCGGGCAAATAACCACCTCGATCCTTTTGTAATGGCTCTTAGAAAATACGGCCTCCCCTATCAGCTGGTAGGAAATAGAGGTTTATACGATAGAGACGAAGTTAGAGATATTTTGGCTTTTTTGAGAGTAATAATAAATACACAAGATGGTATAAATCTTTATCGTGTACTAAACATAGAAAGTTTGGAAATTCCGTACAAAGAAATTTCGGAACTTTTATCAAAATCAAGATATGAAAAAACCGATCTTTGGGAACAGGTAAAAAAATCAAAAGACGAGAAGGTTGCCTTTTTAGTAAAAACAATTGAAGAATTTCAAAAAAATATTACCAAAAACACTCCTACAGAAATGGTTTTTGAGGTCGTCAATTCAACAAACTATCTAAACCAATTTCTAGAAGAGGAGACGGTAGAAAATGAGCTTTGCATCAAAAATCTTAACCTTTTTTTGCAAAGAGTACAAAAATTTGAAGTTGACTATCACAACGAAACAGGAGAGATGCCGACAGTAGTAAATCTGGTAGATTATTTGGACATGATAATTGAAGCGGGGGAAAATCCAGCTCAGGCGGAAATTGAAGATATCGACACCATAAATCTAATGACAGTTCACGCCTCGAAGGGGTTGGAATTTCCCGTTGTTTTCATGGTCAATTTAGTTTCAGGAAGATTTCCGACAAGAAATCAGGGAGATACAATAGAAGTTCCGGAAGAATTAATTAAAGAAACCTTGCCAACCGGAAATGAGCATATTCAAGAAGAAAGAAGACTTTTTTATGTGGGAATGACAAGAGCTCAAAAATATCTTTTCATGACTTTGGGAAAAAATTACGGGGGGAAAAGAGATACCATACCAAGCGGCTACTTACAAGAAACGGGGTTAAAAATTCAGGAAATAAAAAGCACGGACAAAGAGAAAAAAGCCAAACAATCAAGTTTATTTGGAGTGGAAACAAAATTCAGAGAGCCGAAAATAATAAAAATAGAAGGAAAAGCGCCGGAATATTTAAGTTACTCACAAATAGACAATTATTTGATTTGCCCTTTAAGATATAAATATTCCTACACACTTAAAATACCGGTTCCCCCAAAACACACCTTAAGCTTTGGAACTACTATTCATGAGACTTTAAAGGAATTTCATGTTAGAAAAATGTTTGGAAAAGAGGTAACTCTTGATGAATTGTTAGAAATATATGAAAAAAAATGGATACCGCTTGGTTACAGAGATGAAAAACACAGAAAAGCTCAATTTGAATACGGAAAAGAAGTTCTGAAAAAATATTATGAAGAAAACAATAATCTAAAGTTTAAACACTTGGGTTTGGAGAAAAACTTCATACTTGATATAGATGGGCTAAAAATCAATGGAAAAATAGATAGAATAGATCAATTACCGGACGGAAAAATAGAAATAATAGATTACAAAACCGGAAACACAAAAACTCAAAAAGAAGTTGATAATGACGTACAAATGACTATTTATACAATGGCCGCAACTGAAGCATTAAAAATAAAACCGGACATTTTGAGTTTTTATTATGTTGAATCAGGAACAAAACTATCTACAAAAAGAACAAAAAAACAAGTAGAAGCGCAGAAAAAAATCATAAAAGAAGTTGCTGAAGAAATAAAAGAGGGTAATTTTGAACCAAAGCCCGGAAAAGATTGCGAATGGTGCGATTACAAAGAAATTTGCCCCTTTGCTGAAAGAAAATAGTTCTTAAGAAGATTTAGAATCGGAAATCTACAAGGGCAGTTCAGAAATTTTAGATAAAATCTTAAAAAATGGACTGAAGTATTTAATATAAGGATATGGAAACTCTATTTTTTCTCCTCCAAACTTTTCCTTAAAAAGAGAAAAACCTCCCCAATTTTTAGTAACCTGTTCAAATCTGGGGTCATATATTCCTTCTAAATCCAATATTTTGTAGCCTAAACCTTTAAAATATAAAATTGATCTCCACAAAAGTTCGTAACCCGCTTCTGTTTTTAAACCCATTTCTGAAGTACCGGCAGTAGAATACAAAACCATATCATTAAAACAAAGAAAAAACTTCCCGCTTAAAAGATTCCCATTTTGATCAAAGGACAGGGCTAAGTGTGAATCTTTTCCAAATACTTTTACTTTATTTTTAAGATCCTTTATTGGTTGGACATAAAAATGTTTTCTTCTTCCGGTTTCGCGAACTATTTCAAAATACAAATTTAACTTTTCTTCGGGAGGGTTTTGATAAAACCTTGTAATTGTATTTTCTTTTTCCGCCTTTCTTATAGAATACCTTCCACTACGCGAGATATTTTTCCAAAGCTCCTCTTCTGATTTTGTAAGGTCAATGTAACTTGTGGAAGGAGGAGTTAATGGCTCTCTACTGGGTTTGTACCCTCTTTTTTCCAAAACGGAAATATCCTGTCCAATAAAAGGTTCAATTTTAATGAAAATGGGTTTATAACCTTTACAAAACCTCTCTATTTCCTCAATATCACTATCCGTGATAGACACCGGTTTCTGAATTTTTACTACGGAGCCAAAAAATGTTTTTCTGTAACAAATGTTTATTCCGCGACTCGTTCTATGATATTTCCAACCCATGTTTTCAAGATACTGCGCCCATTTATCACTTTGTCTTATATCAACATCGGGTTTCATTTTAATATATTTAAAAGTTTCCATCTTACATCGTTTGCCACAGTAAACATTTTGTAAACTGGCTCATTTATCACAAAATCATAGGAATCTATATAAGTAACATGCCTAGCTCCGAACTTCTGTTTAAAAACCGAAAATCCGTAATATTGATCATTTTTATTACTCATATCCTCTGCCGCTCCCCACATATCAAATAACTCGCATCCTATCTTTTTTCCGAATTTTATGGCTTCCCAACCTAGAAGACAACTTGATTGAAGATTTTTATCTCTCTCTGTAGAACCACCATAGGGGTAATATAAAACATTTTCATATGTAAGAAGCATCCAAGCTGAAAGAGGCTTTTCATCATGTTCAGCTATCAAAAGAAAGGAGGCATTTTCTTCTCTAAAAATTTTCCAAACTTTCCCAAGATAAGTTTTTGAACGACCAAAAAATCTTTGCCTTTTAGCTGTTTCCGCATAAAGATCATAAAAAATATCAAAATCCGCATCATCCGTGCTTTCTCTGACCTTAACTCCCTTCTTTTCTGCCAAACCAATGTTATATCTATGTTTTTTATGCATATTAGCTAAGATTTCCTTTTCATCTTTCGTCAAATCCATCAGAAAATTTCCTTTTGCGAATTCCTCCCTGCGGGATTTAACACACCTTTCTTTCAATATTTTCTCCGCTTTTTCCGCATTCTCATCATCTTTTGTAACATTAGGAACATCAAAATGCACAGCAACACAATTATTCTCTTTCAAAGATTTTTCCAACGCATCAAAATCAATATCAAACGGATTTACCCGGGCGCAATACCCATAATAGTAATTTGAAAACGGAATTCTATGTTTTGTATAAAGAATTTTTCCGACTCTTATAGCCGGGGTGCCGTAGTCGTTTTTGAATTTCTCCCAAAGCTCGGATTGCAGAACATGCGTTTTCATAATATCAGTATACCATTGACTATTGATACCAAATAGTTTATTTTATGAAGCACAACTAAATATCGTCCGAAAAGGGACGGGATCAAAGAGTACACAGTCCGAAAAATCTTTCGGGCTAAAAAGAAGGCCCGCAGAGATTAAACAATGTTAATTTCCCGGGCCTTGATCTTATCTACAAATACCAAATTCTAAAATTTCCCGAATTCATGCTTAAACTTTCCCTGTATTTTGTCTATGTAATTTTCCTTGTCCTTTAGATAATAGGTGGTGGCTCTCAAATTTTTAATTATCATGTTTAATCTTCCCTCTTTATCAAAACGCCTAACCGACACGTGAATCTTGGGTTTTTTTAATAAAGCGTAGGTAAATCCGCTATCATGCAACCTTTTTGCAAGGTCAAAATCTTCCCCAAAATTCACATTTTCCCTAAAACCGCCAATTTTTTCAAAAGAACTTTTTTTAACGCAAATGAAAACTCCGACTGCTCCCGGACTTTTTTTCTTTATCAACTCAAGCATAAATATATTCATAAAAAGATAAATAAACTCATCGATAGGTTTGCTGGACATTGGTTTATTCCAAGTAGTTAAAATATCAATATCTTCTTTTTCCAAATAGCTGTTTATTTTTTGCAAAAAATCATCTTCTATCATAACGTCAGCATCAAAAAAGATAATATATTTTCCCTTTGCTGATTTTGCCGCATAGTTCCGTTGAAAGGAAACCCCTCTTTTTGGGGACTCCAAAAATGTGACAGGGAGTTTATCGGAAAATTTCATTACTTCCTTCTTAGTGTTATCAGAGGACTTCCCATCAGCAACGATAACTTCAAAATCCCTGAAGGTTTGTTTCTCCAAACATCCAAGTATTCCTCCGATATATTTTTCCTCGTTTAATGTCGGTATACAGATACTAAACATCATTTAAAACTTTAAAAAAAGTAAGCCATTCCTCTGCATCTAAATTTTGAGGACGCAGATGCGGATCAATTTTACCCTTTTCTAACTCATCTTTCTTAAAAACCTTATTCAACATCTTTCGGGGGTTTGAGTATGCCTTATGCAAAAAACCTTCGTATCTTCTGATAAAATCAGGAAGAAAATCTTCATCTTTCTCCTTGCGAATTAACTTTAAAACCCCGCCATCTACCTCCGGCTCGGGATTAAATTTCCTACTTGGAACTTTCCCCAAATATTGAACATCAAAAAATGTTTGAACAAAAGAAGACAAATAAGAAGAATCCGGAGCAGTGCTTTTTATTTTTTCCGCTACTTCTTTTTGAACAAGCAGAATTGCTATCTTTGGTCTTCTATCCGCTTTTATAATTTGGTGAATTATTGGGGATGTAATGTAATATGGAATGGAACCTATTATTTTAAGTTCTCCTTGAAAAGAAAATTGCGGAAACCATCTGAGAAAATCTTCATTATAAAACTCTATTCTCTCTTCCCCGGAAAATCTCTCCACAAGATTCTTATACAATCTTCCGTCTATTTCTACAGCATTTATTTTCACTTTTTTATCTTTTGATTTTTTCAACAATGCTTCGGTGATGATACCAAAGCCCGATCCTATTTCTACTATCTCATCGCCGTTTTCAATTTCTAAAGCAGACACCATCTGATCAGCTATTGTTCTGTCAGTCAGGAAATTTTGGCCAAGGTACCTATGAGGCTTAAACATGGTTATATTTTATCAGATGCAGTTTTATATATCGCTATGAGGAAGAAAACTGTGTATTGTACTCAGGTAGTAAGACGTCGGGTATAGCAAAAATGATCCGAAATATGTAGAAGGAGAAATCATTATCAAATATAAAGTAGTGTCTCCCCTAAAAGTATAAACGGAAAAGCTAAGACAGAGAAAATAAGAGAATCAAAAACAATAGACAAATAAAATGAGGTTTTAATTCCTTACTCCCACTTAAAATATCCCCTATCAAAATCCAGATCGTCTAAAAACTCCTCCTCTTTTTTCTTTTTTCCGAAATAATTATTGAAACCCAAACCCTTAAACTCCACCAACTCCTCCGGTATTTCTGATAAAAATCTGCTCGGAAGATTTTGCTGGGTGTTTCCAAAATACAAACGGGATCGGGCGTTTGTCATATAGATTTTCTCTTTTGCTCTTGTCATGGCAACATAACAAAGCCTTCTCTCCTCTTCAAGCTCATCATTGCTATCCAAGGAATTGGAATGAGGAAAAAGCCCCTCTTCCATTCCAATAATAAAGACAACAAGAAACTCTAATCCTTTTGAAGCGTGGGCGGTCATAAGAGTTACACAATTTGATTCAGTTGAACCACGTGGTTTATCGGTGTCTTCAATTAAAGAGACACTTTCCAAAAACTCTCCCAAATCAACAAAGATTGATGCCACAGATTTCAATTCTTTTATATTTTCTATTCTGCTTAAAGCTTCTTCAGTGCCATCGTCAAGCCACTTAACATAATCGGTATCTTTTAAAACTTCTTCCATCAGCTCCAAAGTAGATAATTCATCTTTTTTTGATATCCATTTTTTTATGGGGATTTTCGCTGTTTTTTCTATCTCATCCAAATCCCATTTTGCGTTTTTTAATTTTTCAAGTGTTTTTTGCCCTACTCCCCGCGTAGGAACATTTATAATTCTTGTCCAGGAAACCGAATCTTTTGGATTGTGAATTACCTTTAAATAGGAAACGATATCTTTTATTTCCCTTCTAGAGTAAAAGCGCACGCCCCCAAAAACTTTGTACGGGATTCGATTTTTTATTAAAGCTTCCTCAATTACCCGAGATTGAGCATTTGTCCTGTATAAAATTGCAAAATCAGAAAATATTCTTCCTGCTTTTAATCCTTCTATTATTTCCTCCACAACAAAAGAAACCTCCTCGTCCCCCGAGCTTCCGGAGAAAATAACTATCTTCTCTCCTCCTTTTTTGTCCGTCCAAAGAGCTAGCGGTATGTGGGTGGAATTATTTTTTATCAGATTCTTTGCCGCATCTAAAATTATTTGGGTTGAGCGGTAGTTTTGCTCTAAATTGTAAATTTTTGCGTCAGGATAATCTTTTTGAAAATTTAAAATATTGCGAAAATCAGCTCCGCGAAAGCTGTATATTGCCTGCGACATATCTCCGACTACAAATAAGTTCCTTTTTGAGCCCGAAACCAATTTTGTTAAAACATACTGAGCTCTATTTGTGTCCTGATATTCGTCAACTAAAATGTATTGAAAAATATTTTGATACTTTTCTAAGACTTTTTTTTCGGTTTCAAAGAGTTTTACGGTGAAAAAGAGAAGATCGTCAAAGTCAAGGGCATTGCTTTCTTTCAACCTTTTTTGGTATTCCGGATAAATTTTTGATACAGTTTTTTGATAATATCCCTGAGCATAATTTTCGTAATCCGAAGGATCTACAAGTTCAGACTTTGCACTTGAAATTGTTTCCAAAACTCCGTGAGGATGAAATCTTTTCGGATCAATTCCGAAATCTTTTATGATGTATTTTATTATGGATGCGGAATCTTCGGTGTCGTAAATGACAAACGAGGGAGGAATCCCGATATTGTATCCGTCTTTGCGAAGAATTTTTGAGCAGACGGAGTGAAATGTTCCTCCTCCTCCGGGCCTTCCTCCGGGCTCAGCCCGGGCCGGGCTGAGCCTTGCCCGGGTCCGACCCGGAGAAACGGAAGTGCTTTTTGGATTGGATAATAAAATCTCCACTCTTTGCCTTATCTCTTCTGCCGCTTTATTAGTAAATGTTACACATAAAATGTTTGATTCTGAAATTCCGTGGTTTTGAATTAAATTAGCAACTCTGTAAGTTAAAACACGGGTTTTACCACTGCCCGGTCCTGCAACCACAAGCGCGGGACCATTCAAATGTTTAATAGCATCTATTTGCTGGGGGTTCATACTATAGCGGGCTCAGCCCGTGCCGGGCTGAGCCTAGTCCGGGCCTAGCCCGGGCCTACCGATTTACCACTTCCATTGTGTTTTCATCCAAACACTCGGGAACTAAAGTTGAAGGAAAATCTACAACATCCACAATATCGCAAGTCCACATTCCATTTCCGTCAAAAATTATTTTCCATGATCCGTTTACTTTGGCGGCAAGAACATGAGCTCCGGCATCTTCTCCTGCGAATTTGACGCTACCAACAAGGTAATCTCCTTCTCTTTTTGAAATGGTCACGAAAATATCGTCTATTCGCTTTTCATATTTTTGCGCAAAAAGGAGTTTTAGAGTTTCTATCACACTCTCATCGGATTCTTCAGGCACGGAAGGCTCAGAAGTGGAAGGGGAGTCGGCGGCGGCAGATGAAGAAGATGAAGCAGAAAACTCCCCGGCGGAGGCGCTACCCTCTTCGGCGGGGGCGCTACTCTCTTCGGTTAAATCCTCTTCTCCCGAAGCATCTTCTTTACCCTCCCCAGTTTCGTCATCGGAAACTTCCCGCACATCTACAAAGGCACTATTTTGCATACTATTTTTTCCAAACCAATATGCTCCTCCGATGAGAGCCGCTACTACGACAAATATGACAATAAGGGGAAATATGTTTTTATTTTTTTCCATGTTTAAATTATACCACCGGGCTGGGCCTAGGCAGGGTCGGACCTAGTCCGGGTTCAGCCCGTCCCGGGCTGAACCCGCCTCCCGTCCCGTCTCCCGAGCCCGGGAGTACGTCCGAACTGGGCTCAGCCCGTCCCGGGCTGAGCCCGCCCAAGGCCCCGCCCGAGGCCTGGCCCAACCGCCCGGGAGAATCCCGAAGCAAATTCCTGCAAACATCCCTGGAAATAAACTCAAAAGTAGCGGCGGTGTCAATAAAAGGAAAATCCACCCCATTTTCCAATCCTTTACTCGCATTCAAATACATACCGGCGCTGGAATAAGGATAAGCCGATCTCTCCTCTTCAGTCTCACCGGCATTAAGATGCACGTATCTAAAAACATTCGCAAATTCGGCATCCGTCAGAACAGATCTCGCTTTATATACCCCTTGAAACAAGTGGCCTACTCTTTTATATTTATTATTTATCCGCATGGTAAAACTCACGGACAAACTTTGCATAAACTCTGTAATAGCCCGCTCATCAGTTTGTCTCAGAAAAAGGTGAATGTGATTTCTCAAAAGGCAAAAAGCAAACAAACTAATTCTGCCTTTATAATTTTTAGTACACTCCAAAGGATCCTTCTCACAGAGATACCTATCCAACAACTCAATAAAAATGTAAAAATCCTCATCGGCGAAAAATATATCTTCCTTATTTACTCCCCTATTATACACATGGTAAATCCCGCCTTCGGTGAAATTTTTAACAGCACCAATCATAGGCATATAAGGAAAACTACCACTTAAAAAACGCAAAAAGAAGACAGTAAATTCTATTAAAAATAGAGAGAAGGGCTCAGCCCGTGCCGGGCTGAGCCTAGCCTAGGCCCGGCCTAGAAAGTAAGACAGGGCTCAGCCCGTCCCGGGCTGAGCCCGGACTAGGCCCGGCCCACCGGAAGACGGAAGACCGGAAATTACCAAAATACTAATCCCGCCTGACGCAACGCACAGCGTAGCTATCGGTCTTATCGGAGTCGTTGGCGCCGCCATTGTAGAGGTACTCGTACCAAGCGTCCGCGCTACCGCCTGACGTCTCAGTAGAAGACCAAAAGACGCTCGTAGTGGTAAATGAAGAGCTAGTCTGGTTATATATGCCGTCTTTATATGCCCATTTTAGTTCCTTTTGAGAAGGGAGATACCAATCTGTATCTGCTGACTGACCATCCTTTGAAGAAAGACTTAAAACTGCGCATGCATTTATGGCATTTCCGCAATCAGGATCCGTTCCCGATGTACCATAACTTGATCTTGGAGTGGCACTAAAGAAATCACACTTTCCTGTAGATGGGGATGAAAATGAATTTGTATATGAACCTATACTTGAACTCCAATAAAGACCGGTTCTTGTATCCTGATACACATTTGCTCCTGAAGCCGAGCTTGTTTTAATCCATGTTGATTCTTCTCCCGTATAATCCGATCCACTATAATCATCATATTGGACATATTGCTCAAGAGAAAAATCTATTGTTGGAGATGTTGTTGCAGTTCCTGTCTTTTTAGTTCTTGAATTTGAGTAAAATGTCTTTCCTGAT
>DAOSPG010000002.1:46734-48610 GCA_035374605.1 bacterium | reverse complement strand
GGAAAAGATGCCGCAAGGCAGTTTCTAAAAGAAAATTCAAAAGTAGCAGGAGAGATTGATAAAGCAATAAGATCAGTTGTTAAAGAAAAAAGTGAGATCCCGTTGAATATTGGAACAGAGAAATCAGAAAAAACATCAATAGAAAATTCCGCTGAAGAATAAAAAAATGGAATTAGATAAAAGAGATATCGCCTACTCAAAGGTTTATGCTAAAGTGTTGAACTTTTTATCTTTTAGCAAAAGAAGTAGAAAAGAATTACTGGACAAAGTAGACAAATACATTTCAAAATCCGGTCTTGATGCAAAAGATAAAACGCTGATAAAAGAACAAATTACCCTATCCTTGGAAAGAGATGGTTACTTAAAAGATGATACCGATGTAGATTTTGCAAGATCGTACATAGAAGGACTAAGAAATTCCGGTAAATCTCTCAACTACCTAAAGATAAGCCATTTTCTAGTGAAAAAAGGAATTTCAAAAGAAATAATAGATGATTTTTTGGGTAATTTAGACAAAAATCTTATCTACGAAAGCGCTCTTCGCGATGCGAAGAAAAAACTTAGTAGTTTAGATAAAGAAGATAAATATACAAAAAAGAAAAAACTCCTGAATTATCTTTACAGAAAAGGATATCCTTTTGATATTTCTTCTTCCGTGGTTGACACATTGCTGTAGTTGCAATAGAATCATGCTGTGGATTTGCTATGAATAAAAATCTTTTATCCTTGATTTTGAATAGTTTTCGTTTCTATCATATCAGGCCTTAGGTGCTGGTTGTAGGTATTCTTTAAGCAAATCCCCTAAGTAATTATTAAAACCTTAAACAGGTTGGATGTGTTGATTTTAAATATGGAGGTTAAGAAAAATGGAAATAACTGTAGTTACCCTTATACTGCTCGTTTTACTGATTCTTTCGACCGGTTATGTATATTATTCCAAAAAGAAAAAAGATACTTCACGCAAAGTTGATAATGAAGAAGAAGTAGCCGGGCCCGTACGGGAAGCGGGTAAAAGGGAGAGCTTTCCGCCCGTTGTTGAAAATGATATTGAAGTGGGAAATAGTCCGATAGTTTTGGAAGCCAAAGCTAAAGCAAAAGATATTATTGTTGAAGCAAAAACAGAAGCTTTGAATATTCAGTCTCGGGCTCAGGAGGAAGCAAGGCGCATAAAGGAAGAGGCCTTGGAATCGGAGAGAAAAGCGGCACTTTTAAAAGCTCAGGTTGATGCAAAAGCAAAAGATTTAGAAGCAAAAGCTAGAAGTTTATCGGCTATAAAAGAGAATTTAGAAAAAAAACAGGAAGAGATAGAAAATTTTCATAGAAAACAACAAGAGGAAATTGAGAAAATTGCTTCCATGACAAAAGAAGAAGCAAAAGAGCTTCTTCTCAAAGAAGTAGATAAAAATCTAAGTGAAGAAAAAGGAAGAAGAATAAAAGAAAAAGAGGAGGAGATTAGAAAAGAATCTCAGGAAATGTCTAAACAAATACTAATGGAGGCTCTGGAGTTTGGATCTACTGATATTGTGGTTGAGCAGTCAACTTCTAAGATAAAACTTCCTGATGAGGAGATGAAAGGAAGGATAATTGGAAAAGAAGGTAGAAATATAAGAACTTTTGAGGAATTGACAGGAGTAGATTTGGATCTTGACTCATCGCCCGGTGAAATAATTGTATCGTGTTTTGATTCTGTTAGAAGAGCGGTAGCGGTAACTGCTTTGGAAAGGCTGGTTGCTGACGGAAGAATTCAACCCGCCAGGATAGAAGAAATAGTAGAACAGACAAAAAAAGAAATGGACAATATTATGTATAAAGCGGGGGACAGTTTATGTCACAAACTTGGTTTGTACAACATTCCTCGGGAATTAATTCAGACGCT
>DAOSPG010000002.1:44190-46634 GCA_035374605.1 bacterium | reverse complement strand
CATGTTAGTGGTGCCCGTCCCGGATCAAGAGGTGAAGACTACGAATCCTACATAAAGAGATTAAAAGATCTTGAAGAAGCTGCCATGTCTTTTGATGGTGTGGATAAAGCTTATGCAGTCTCTGCCGGGAGAGAAGTCAGGGTTTTTGTGAAACCTGAAAAAGTTGATGACTACTCAGCGGCTCTATTGGCAAAGGAAATTGCGAAAAAAATAGAACTTGAGCAGAATTACCCCGGTGTGGTAAAGGTAATAGTGATAAGAGAAACAAGAGTTTCGGAAACTGCTAAGTAATTTATTGAAAAAGGAGACTTTAAGTATGTATTACATACTAATGGCAATAGTAGCCTTAATGGTTTTTGTTCTTTTTATTAAGGCTTTAGGATCTGTTTTAAAGGGCATAATTACCACCCTTTTTGTTGTAGTTGTTATTGCTTTTATAATCTTAATGTCAAAGTCTATGAGTGGTCCTGTAGATATTTTTGGTATGTACAAAATTGATAATATGCACATTACCAAATATGAAGAAAGTCTTTAGTGTATGAAAATATTGTTTGTTGGAGAAATTGTAGCAAAACCCGGTAGAGAAATTGTTCAAAAATTTTTACCGGAAATAATAAAAGAGCACAAACCTGACGCGGTTTTTGCTAATTGTGAGAATTTATCAGGTGGGCGTGGAATAACTGAAGAGAAAATAGAACAAATGAAAATGGTGGGAATAGATTATTTTACGAGCGGAGAACATATTTTTCATGAAAGGGGCACAACGGACTTTATAGAAAATGTTCCGGTTTTAAGACCTGCCAATTATCCTAAAGGAACTCCGGGAAGCGGTTATAAAATTATAGATCTTGGAAGAAAAGGAAAAGTTTTACTGATAAATTTAATGGGTATAACTTCTTTTGGAGGAAAAAATTCATTTTTAGATAATCCTTTTGTGAGAATAGATGAGATATTAGAAGAAACTAAAAATGAAAATATTGATGCAAAAATTGTAGATTTTCATGCTGAAGCGACAAGCGAGAAGTATTCTATGGGCTTTTATTTAGATGGCAGAGTAGATGCTGTTTTAGGCACTCACACCCATGTACCTACATGCGATAATATGGTTTTGCCAAAAGGTACCCTGTACATAACTGATATCGGGATGTGTGGAGCTATAGACTCATCACTGGGTGTTAAGGCCGATATAACAATAAAAATGTTTTTAACTGCAATGAATCAACATTTTGAATGGGAAAGTGCTGGAAGAAAAGCTTTTCGCAGTGTATTATTAGATTTACAGGCAAAAACAATTGTTAGAATTGATAAAATAATATAAGTTGCCTGACCGGGCAGCAAATTTCTTTCGAGAGGGGGTGTTAATAATGACAAAAATAGACTTAATTGCAAAAGTTGCGGATGTAGCAGGGATGACAAAAGTCGACGCAGCAAAAGCCGTTGACGCAATTGCGGAAGCGGTAGAGAAGTCCCTTTCAAAAGGGGAGAAAGTAACATGGACAGGTTTTGGAACATTTGAAGTTAGATCAAGAGCAGCAAGAATGGGGAGAAATCCTCAAACGGGAGCACCCCTACATATCCCAGCAAGCAAAACTCCGGCTTTCAAAGCTGGTAAAAGCTTGAAGGATGCTGTTAAATAAGTGATTTAGGAATTTGGACACGTGTTCGTACAGGAGGCTTTCGCTTTCAGCGAAAGCCTCCTCCTGTTTTCATTTTTATTTTTTCTCTTGATTTTTTTGAAGAGGTGATAGAATATACATCCGTATGGCGACAACAAAAGATTATTATGAAATATTGGGAGTTCAAAAAAACGCAACTCTTGATGAAATAAAAAAAGCTTACAGAAAACTTGCAAGAGAACACCATCCCGATATGGTGAAAGATAGTGATAAAGCTGCAGCCGAAAAAAGATTTAAAGAAATAAATGAAGCTTATCAAGTTTTAAGTGATCCTCAGAAAAGAAAAATGTACGATCAGTTTGGAAGTGTAGGGTCAGAATACGGTCCGGAAGGATTTTCCGGTTATTCACGAGGTGGGCAGTGGGGGCCTTTTAGTTACCAATATTCAAACTCGGGAGAAAATCCATTTGGATTTGGGAATGAAGATTTTGATCCTTTTGATATTTTTGAAGATTTTTTTGGATTTAGAGGTTTTGGATCTAGAAGGCCGAGAAAAGGGAAAAATCTCTATTACGAAATAAGATTAGATTTTAAGGATATATTATTCGGTGTTGAAAAAGAGATAAATATTGAGAGCGGAAAAGTAAAAGTTAAAATTCCTGCAGGGATGCGTGATGGGATGGAAATAAAATTTGCGGGAAAAGGTATGCCCGGGCCTAGCGGAGCTCCGGATGGAGATTTATATCTTACAGTTAGAGTTAGAGATATTCCCGACTTTGTAATTATGGGAGATGATATTTTAGTTAATAGGGAAATAAATATGGTAGA
>DAOSPG010000002.1:40203-44090 GCA_035374605.1 bacterium | reverse complement strand
GGTGCTTATTCCATGAATCCGTATGAGTTCTATATTCAGATGGAATACCTTTTGAAAAACCAGTATCACTTCGTAACGATACACGAGCTAAAAGGCTTCTTGGATGGGTGGCTGGATTTGCCTAAAAGATCCATAATTCTGACCACTGATTCCGGTTATACGTCTCGAGAATCATTTGAGAGTATGATGTCGCAGTTTTCGGAACTAGAATCAATTTATGGATACAGAGTACATATGCAATCGTTCATATGGACAAAGGGTATGACCGAAGAAGAAAGCTCCCTTTGCAAAGAGGATGTGTGTTGGAAAACTTTTCTTAGAGCCAAAGAGTCGGGGTTTTTCACTTTTGGAACCCACTCCCAAACGCATCCTGAATTTGAATTCCAGACCGCTGAGTTTCTTAAAGAGGATTTGGAAATATCTATAGAAAAGATACGTGAAAATATTGGACTTAACGTTTATGCAATAGCATGGCCTCACGAATCTTGTTCTTGGGATTTGGAAGCTCTCGAGGAGATAAGTATAGATATTGGTTTTGGAGGGTTAAGTAAGCATACATCAGATGCCTTTGTTTATAAAAATGATCAAATGTATAACTGCTTGCCTAGATTGTTTCCACCTAATCCTGGGGGTTATTCCTCACGGCCATACGGTTTTACGCTTGAGGATATTTTGAACGCTCAGGAAAATTAAAATTGTTTAGTTTAGTGTAGATCGGCAAATTTTATTAATAAAACTTGCCGATCATTTTTTCCTCTCTTTTTTTACATGTTTTAAATTATTTGACCTCCACACTATCTTAGTATAGAATTCATTCGTATTACGAACTATAACGGTGATTGTTTTAAGTGGGCCTAACCCACTTTTTTTAATAAAGTAGTAAATTGTTTGAAAGGTAGAAAATATGGCAATATCGGAATTTAGCGCGGCAATAAGCCAGATTGCGACGGAGAAAGGTATAACGGTTGAGAGTGTAATTGAATCGGTAAAATCTGCTTTAGCGACTGCTTACAAGAAGGATAGAAAAGAAGCAGGAGAAAATGTCGATCTGGAGAATATACTTGTTGATCTGAACCCTGAAACAGGGGAAGTGAGAATATTAAAAGATGGAATGGATGTAACACCGGCGGGTTTCGGTAGGATAGCGGCTCAAACTGCTCGGCAAGTTTTAGTGCAAAAAATTAGAGAAAATGAAAAAGATGTTATAACTACGGAATTTAAAGGTAAGATAAATCAGATTGTTTCGGGAACAATTTTTAGAATTGACAAAGGTATTGTAACTTTAGATATGGGTAAGAACAGAAGCCAGGGTATTATGCCAAAAAGCGAACAGGTTCCTACTGAGAATTACAGAATAAATCAAAGATTAAAAGTTTTGGTAAAAGATATACAGGAAACTTCCAGAGGTACCGAAATTATAGTTAGTAGAGCAGATCCTGAATTTGTCGTTAAACTTTTTGAACAAGAGGTTCCGGAAATTGCGGCCGGGACTGTTGTAATAGAAGCAATTGCAAGAGAAGCTGGTTCAAGAACTAAAATTGCTGTCTCTTCAAAAGATGAAAAAGTTGACCCTGTTGGCAGTTGTGTGGGTCAAAAGGGGGTTAGAGTTCAGTCAATAATATCAGAGTTATTTGGAGAGAAGATTGATATTGTTCCTTATTCTGATAATTTGGAAAAGTTTATAGCTTCCAGTTTATCTCCTGCTAAAGTAACTGAAGTAGAACTGAACTACAAGGAGAAAAGAGCGATTGTTACTGTTCCTGAAGATCAACAAAGTTTAGCGATTGGTAAAGAAGGTCAAAACGCAAGATTGGCAAATAAATTAACAAAGTGGAAAATTGACATTAAGGGTGTTTCGGGAGTTTTTTCAAGTGAAGATGCTGAGGGAGGAGTTGTTAAGCAAGCGTCAGATGAGAAAGTTGTTGGGGTTTGGGATGCCGAAATAAGGAAATTTAATGAACTAGAGGAGAAAAAAGAGAAAGATAAAAAATCTGAAAAAGAGGAAATACTTGAAAACAATGAGAACAATGAGAGTGAAAGTACTGAAGAAGATTCTGAGAATAAAAAAGAAGAAATTACGAGTGGGGAGAAAGATCTTCCTGCTCAAGATGAGTAAAATAATAAAAGTGTGATGTTGCTTAAGTTGTTTTACAAAATGTTGGTTGGAATAAAGTTAGTTTTAAAATATTTACTGATAATATGGCCGAATATAACAAAAATGATAATGAAAAGAAGATTAGAGCGCCCATCGTTACTTTTATGGGTCATGTTGATCATGGAAAAACCAGCATTCTTGATCGTATAAGAAAAACTAATATTCAGGAAAATGAGTATGGAGGCATAACTCAGCATATCGGAGCTTATCAAATATCCCACAAAGGAAATAAAATAACTTTTATAGATACTCCCGGACACGAAGCTTTTACTCAAATGAGAGCTCGTGGAGGAAGAGCCGCAGATATTGTTGTTTTGGTTATCGCCGCTGAAGAAGGAGTAAAACCCCAAACTAAAGAAGCAATTTCGCACATAAGAGCCGCAAAAGTTCACTTTATAGTTGCAATAAATAAAATTGATAAGCCCGGAGCTGATCCTAGAAAAGTGAAACAGCAATTAGCTCAGGAAGGGATTTTAGTTGAGGATTGGGGAGGAAGTGAATTATGTGTTGAACTATCGGCTAAAACCGGAGAAGGGATAGAAAATTTATTGGATGCGATTATTTTGATGTCTGAGATGTTAGATCTAAAAACAGATCCGGAAGGTGAATTGGAAGCTATGATAATAGAATCAAGGTTAGATAGAAAAAAAGGTGTGGTTGTTTCGTGCATCGTTCGTAATGGGACTTTAAAAATTGGTGATAAGATTACCGCCTCCGGGATAGATGCAAAAGTAAAACATATGAACGATTATACAGGGAAGAGTATCAATCAGGCCTTCCCTTCTGACCCCGTTGAAATTTTGGGCTTCAGCGCAGTTCCCCACGTTGGGGATTTAATACTTGCAAAAGGCAGTGAACTTGAGGAACTTTCTAAAGATGAAAATAAAGTGGAGATAATTGGAAAAAACGCTAAAAGAATGATCTCTCTTGTTGTAAAAGCAGACACAGAAGGGACTTTAGAAGCTGTGAAAGGGAGTTTATCAAATCTTGTTACATCGTCCGCTGAAACTACATACGCTTTAAAATTTTTACATACCGGTACGGGAGATATAAATGAATCAGATGTTTTATTAGCTCAGAGTGGAAGAGGTGTAGTAGTAGGTTTTGATGTGAAAATACCTCCTGATGTTCAAGACTTAGCTGATTCTTTAGGAGTTTTAGTTAAATCCTATAGAACTATTTATGATTTAATAGATGACGCCGCTAAGCTTCTAGAAGGTACAGCCATAAATGAAACTTCAAAGATAAAAGGTCGTGCAAAAGTCGTCAAAATTTTTAAACTTGAATCAGGAGATATTGTAGTTGGGTGTAGAGTTTTAGCAGGAGCTCTAAAAGTAAAATCAAGAGTTGCAATTTACGATAAAAACCCCGTTGATATAACCAAATCCGATGAACCTCTTTTTTACGCTTCTATTAAAAAATTAAAAAAAGGAAAAGATGAAATAGATGTTGCCGGGAAAGATAATGAATGTGGTGTGCTTTTGAAACCGCAATATGAGAGTATATCTCCTGATATGTATTTAGAAGTTTTGTAATTAATTTTAAGGGTTTTCCACCTTTTTCAGATTGACACTATAGGACAAAAGTTGTACAATTTCTCAAGTTTTGGTACACTGCTCAGTCCTCAACTTATATTGCAAGTAAATTCTGCCTGAATATTTTTATAAATATTTTATATGAATTCTGAAATAGATAAGACAAATCAAATATTTGAATTGATAAAGGAAGCCAG
>DAOSPG010000002.1:3973-40103 GCA_035374605.1 bacterium | reverse complement strand
AATATTGACAACTCTGAAAGAAACCAAAGGTTTGGAAATATAAATGTCGTTAGACCTGAATTTGAAAGTATAAGTTTGTTAGTAACTAATATGATAGTAAAATGGGGTTTGAATATATCTTCAAAAACTGCGGAAGTTTTATTGAGAGGTATTTCTGAAAGAAAAGGTATTTGATAGTTGATTTTTTATATTTGGTTTGTTATACTTTTGATCGCTGATTATGGCTTTATCTAAAGAAAAAAAAGCAAAAATAATAAAAGGAAGTAGACTTCACGAAGCTGATACGGGTTCTCCTGAAGTTCAAATAGCGATGTTGACAGAAAGTATCGCTAGACTTTCGGAACATCTTAAGACCCATAAAAACGATAACCACTCCAGAAGAGGTTTGCTTCAAATGGTGAATAAGAGAAGAAGATTGATTGCTTATTTAAAGAAAAAGGACGAAAATAGATATAATCAGCTGATTGAAAAGTTGGAATTGTCCAAGTAAGGACAGTTTTGTAGTAATTATTTTGGATAAGGGGTCTTATCTTTTGGATTAGGAAACAGGCTATTGTGCATTTAGTGCATAATATTTTGAGTCTTAATCCTCTTGATACCAAACCCCCTACAAATTAAAAAATGAATAAAATTGTTACAAAGGAAATTAATTTTGCTGGTAGAAAACTTGTATTTGAAACTGGAGAATTGGCTTTGAGATCCGATATGGCTATTAAGGCCACGTACGGAGATACCGTTCTTTTGGTTACTGCAGTTTCGGGAGAACCTTCCGCTGAAACTGATTTTTTGGGTTTAAGAGTTCAGTACGAAGAGAAGCTTTATGCTAGTGGTAGTATTAAAAGCTCCAGGTTTGTTAAAAGAGACGGCAAGGCAACTGATGATGCTGTTATCGCCAGAAGATCAATAGATCATGCTATAAGGCCTTTATTTCCAAAAGACTATATGGATGAGGTTCAAATTGTTGTTACCGTTTTGTCTTTGGATGAAGATGCTGACCCTGAATTTCTCAGTATGATTGCAACTTCTGCTTGTCTTCAAGCTAGTAATATTCCTTTTTATGGTCCAGCAGTCTCGTTAAGAGTAGGGATGATTGATGGGGAAATTGTGTTATCTCCCTCACTTAAAGATCTTGAGGAAAAAAGTGATTTAGATATGATGGTTTCTTTTGTTGGTGAAGATAAGAGACTTTTAGCCGCGGAAGTAGAAGCAAATATTCTTCCTGAAGAGAAAATATTAGAAGCCATTAACTTTGCAAGGGATAATGCCAATGTTCTGTATGATTTTATAGAGAGTTTTGTAAAAGAAATAAATCCCGATGGTAAAAAGTACGAATATGTTTCCCGATTTCCTTCAGATGAAATTATTGAAGCTGTTTCAAGCATAACAAAAGAAAAGATTGAAGCGATATTAAAGGAAAAAGGTTTAGCAGAAGGAAAACAAAATGTGGCTGATAAACTCAACGATCTTCAGGAGGAAGTATTCAAAACTTTTGAAGGAACATACAAAAAATCTGATATGCAGATTGCTTATGAACTAACCGAAAAAGATGTTATGAGGAAAATAGTTTTGGATGAAGGTAGAAGAATTGATGGGAGGAAGACAGATGAAGTTAGACCTCTGTCGATGAAAGTTGGAATATTACCCAGAACTCATGGAAGCGCTCTTTTTACAAGAGGTGAAACCCAAGCGTTAACTGTATGTACATTAGGCTCTCCTTCCGATGAGCTTTTGATTCAAGACATGTACGGTGAGAGAAGAAAGAGATATCTTCATTATTATAATTTTCCTCCTTATAGTGTTGGGGAAGTTGGTAGATTTGGAGCTCCAAGTCCTAGGGAAATTGGTCATGGCATGATAGCAGAAAAAGCTTTAAGGCCTGTTATTCCTGATCAGGAAGAGTTTCCTTATACAATAATGCTTGTGTCAGAAATAATTTCCAGTAATGGATCTTCATCAATGGCTTCAACATGCGGATCAACTTTGGCTTTAATGGATGCAGGAGTGCCCATTAAAGATATGGTTAGTGGTGTAGCGATGGGTTTGATTGTTGAAGACGATTCCTTTTCAAAATATCAAATTTTAACTGATCTCTCGGGTGAAGAGGACGCTAATGGATATATGGACTTTAAGATGACCGGGACGGAAAAGGGAATTACGGCTATTCAGCTTGATATTAAAGTAAAAGGTATTCCTATAGACGTAGTTCCGAAGATACTTGACCAATCCAAACAAGGAAGAATTTTTATTTTAAAGGAAATGAAAAAAGTAATTGATAAACCTCGATCTCAGGTTTCTAAGTATGCTCCTAAAACTGTTACTATAAATATAGATCCGGAGAAGATAGGTATGGTTATAGGAAGCGGGGGAAAAATTATAAAGGAAATTCAGGAGAAAACTCAATCTGAGATTTCAATTGAAGAAGATGGTAAGGTGGTTATATCTTCTGTTGACAAGGAAAAAGCTGAAGAAGCTCTTAGGATAATTGAAGGTATGACTAAAAATTTAGAGGTTGGTGAGGTTTATGAAGGAAAAGTAAAGGAACTTTTAGATTTTGGAGCATTAGTTGAGATATTGCCGGGAAAAACAGGACTTCTCCATATTAGTGAGATAACTGATGATTTTGTTAAGGATGTAAAGGATTGGCTTAAAGTTGGGGATAAGATTACTGTTAAAATAATAGATGTAGGGGATGAAGGAAAATTTAGTCTTTCTAAGAGAGCCGCTGACGATCCTAATTATATTCCCTCAAGCAGGAACAACCATAGAAATAGCAATGGTTTTAGAGGGGATAAAAATAAACACGGAAGACCATTTGGTAATGCTAACAGTGAGAGGTACGGGAGAAGATAAATACAGTTTGCTCTGTTCTTGTGTTTAAAGTTTTGTTAAATCTGGAATCTACTTCAATACTGCTTTATAATAAATGCGATGAAAAGAATCTGCCCGTTCTGTAATTACAACCTCACACAGGCTAGTGTTTACTTTTGCGAAAATTGCGGAAGTATATTACCCAATGAATTTCAACTTCAATCAGTAGGTTCAGTTTTTGAGAATAGAGAGATTTCCAAGGAAGATAAAAAGAAAAAGAAGAATAGAGATTTGAAAAATTCTTCTGATTATAAACAAACTAAAAATAGTGAGGAGAAGTTAATTTTACTTTTCGTTGCGATCTGTTTTGTAATGGCATTAGGAGCATTAATTTTTCTTCTGATCAGGGATGTGGGATTTTTTAATAGTAATTTCTTTGGAAATAAATCAGTATCTTCTCCTGAAGAAACAGCGCAAAAAGAAGTACAAATACAGAAAGAAAATAGTGCGGAAGATAATTGTTTGTACCTAGGATTAAATTTAAGTTCAGGCCCTTTTTGGAGAAATGATGTTTTAAGTTATGTTCCCTATGATGCTGATTTTTACATTGAAATTAACGATGCTTCTACTTTAAATTCTTATTTTAGTTTCTTGGGAGGGGAGTTTTTTACTCTTTCGGAGATTCTAAGAGATAACATAAAATCCTCTTACTCCGCCTTTCATATAAAAAAAGGTGCTGACAGTTCTTGGGTGATAATAGTTTTTCCAAATGATAAATCTTTTCAGGTAAGAGAATTTGAGAATATTTTTACTGATTTAGTTGATGACGCTCTAGTGATATCCTCAAAGCCGGCCTTAATTGAAGAAGTAAAAATGGTTAAATCCGAAATTTCAAAAAATATCTCTATGCACCCGCTCTTTATATCTGCTAAACCTTTTATTGCAAACGAAGGGCAGGTTTTTATGTTGAAAATTACTTCGGATGCAGATATTGTTATTGATAATGTTATAAGAGAAACTCTTTCCGATGATTTTGGATTAATTATGAAAAGTTTTAGGGATTCGGAAAAATCTTATCTGGTTATTAAATAAATTATGGAAAAGGAAAATTTTTTACTTAAAGAGCTTAATTCGTTAAGCAAACAAATCAGCAGTACCAAGGGTTTACCGGAAGAACTAAGAGAACGTTTGAACCAAATGGTAGATAGGTTGAATATAATGGCTAATTTGGGTCATTATGCTACGGAGTTTGATACTTTATCCAGATATATTCAAACGGTGACATCTGTACCTTGGGATTCCGAAACGATTGATGTTTTGGATTTAGAAAAAGCAAAAGAGAATTTAGATAAGAATCACTACGGTATGCAATATGTTAAAGATAGAATTTTAGAGTATCTTTCTACTTTAATACTTTTAACTCAAAGGGATAAAGATGCTATATCAAAATCCCCGATCATTTTGCTTGTGGGTTTGCAGGGAGTTGGTAAAACTACTTTAGCTTATTCTATTGCCGAAACATTAGGAAGAAAATTTGACAGAATTGCAATGGGAGCCATAGGATCGTCATTTGAACTTAGAGGGAGAGCTAAAGCTTTTCCCGAGGCTGAGCCCGGGCAAATTGTAAAGGCGTTAATAAGGACAGGTGTTAAAAATCCGGTGATACTTCTTGATGAAATTGATAAGGTTAGTGGCGAACTTGGTTTAAGAGCCGATATTATGTCAATATTGCTTGAAATACTGGATCCTAAACAGAATGTGTCCTTTAGAGATTATTATGTTGATTATCCTATTGATTTATCAAACGTTTTGTTTGTATGCTCTGCAAATACCACAGGTACTTTATCAGCGGCATTAATGGACAGAATGGAGGTAATAAAGATGCCTTCTTATACTGATCAGGAGAAGATAGTTATCGCGAGAGATTATCTTATGCCTCAAATAATAGAGAAGTCCGGTTTAAAGGAGGGGGAGTTAGAGATAGCCCCTGATCTTTGGCCCGGTATAGTTAGGCCGTTTGGATACGATTCGGGAATAAGGAGTTTAAGTAGAACTCTTGAATCTATATGTAGGAAGGTTGCCCGAGAGATAGTTGAAGGTAAAAGTGAAAAAGTTGTACTAACAGCTGATAATCTTAAATATTATCTCCCCCAATAGAAAGAAGCAAAATGGAAAAAGAAGGGTTAATGAATGAAATAAGCGCAAATATAAAATCTTGTACTAAATGTAGATTGTATAAAAATTCCAAAAATGCCGTCCCCGGGGAGGGTAATATAAACTCAGAAATAGTGTTTATTGGGGAAGCTCCCGGTTTCTATGAAGATGTTTCGGGAAGGCCGTTTGTTGGAAGAGCCGGAAAACTGTTAGATTCCTCTATAAAAAGTATAGGCTATAAAAGGGAAGATGTTTGGATTGGTAACATTATAAAACACCGTCCTCCGGATAATAGAGAACCTCTACCGGATGAAATATCTGCTTGTGCGCCTTTTTTGGAGTTGCAATTGAAAACTATTGCTCCCGTAATGGTAGTTACTTTAGGAAGGTATTCCATGAATTATTTTTATCCCGGCGGAAAAATTTCCAAAGATAGAGGAAACCTGATCAAAATAAGAAATTTTTTTATTTATCCTGTTTACCATCCTGCCGCTGCCCTAAGAAGTGCGAGTGTTTTATCAGAATTTAAAAAAGATTTTGAGCGGATTCCGGAAATGTTAGCGAAGGCAAAAAAGTTGTTGGAAAATAATGGGAACAATGAGATGGAGGAGACACACAGCGAGGGTTTTGATGGACAATTGGGGTTAGGTTTGTAACAATATATCAATGGATTTTTACGATAAAAATACAGTAGAAAATAAAGCACAAGGTTCTAAAAAAATTCCCTTGAAGACCATTATGATAGGAGGGACAGAGAGTGTTAATAAGAACATGACCGTTTATGAATACGGGGATGAGATAATTGTTGTTGATTGTGGTATAGGATTTCCGGACGTCTTTGATATGCCTGGTGTTGATGTTTTGATACCGGACTTTGATTATTTGATTGAAAATTCCCATAAGATAAAAGGTTTATTTATTACTCATGGTCATGAAGACCACGTTGGCGCTGTCCCCAATTTATTAATGGAGCTTCCTAATATACCTATATATGCAAGTAAGCTGGTTGGAGAGTTTTTAAAAGTAAAATTGTCTGAAAAAGGCTTTAGTGAAGTGGGAAAGAATTTTAGATATCATCTGTTCACTCCTGAATCCGGAACTGTTGATTTAGGAAGTTTTAAAATATCAGCCTTTAGAATTAATCACTCTATACCGGAGTCCATGGGATTTGCAATTAGAAATCCCGAAGGACTTTTTCTACATATAGCAGATTATAAGTTTGATGAGAATCCCGTTTTAGATAAACCCGCAGATGTTGATACCATGGAAAAACTCGGAAAAGAAGGTGTAATGTGTCTAATATCTGATTGTTTGGGTATAACTTCTGAAGGGCATACTAAATCAGAAAGCACTTTAACAAATACTTTCCACGAACTTTTTTCAAAAGCTTCTGGAAGACAAATTTTTGTAACCACAATGTCTTCAAATATATCTAGAATGTATCAAATAATGGACGCAGCCCGTACAATTGGCAGAAGGATGGTAATAAGCGGAAGATCTATTGAGCAGATGGTAGATGTTGCAAGAAGACTTGGTTATCTTCCTTTTTCCGGCGATTTTTTTATAAGTGAACAAGAAGCCGTAAATTATCCTCAGGATGAGTTGGTTTATTTAATAGCTGGTTGTTATGGTCAACCGGGATCTTCTCTTGATAGATTAAGCAGGGGTGAGCACGAGTGTATTAGATTAGAAGGCGAACCTATAGTTGTTTTTTCTGCTGATCCTAGTCCACCCGGGGCCGATATTACGGTTGAAAAAGTAATGAACAACTTGGTATTGAGGAATTGCGAAGTTATATACAGTGAAATTCAAAATAATCTTCATGTGTCAGGACATGCAGTTAAGGGTGACATAGAAAGAATGGTTAAATTGATTAATCCAAAGTATTTTATCCCAATTGGCGGAAATATAACTAAAATGAGGGCTTATACGAATATGCTTAGAGATATGGGTGTATCGAGGGATAGAGTTTTTGAGTGTCTTGAAGGAGATTCTGTGGAGTTTTTTAACGGTTACGCAAAAAAAGGCCGCCATTATGATACAAAACAAGTTTACATTAGCAGTAATAAAATTGATGAGTTAAACCCTCTCGTTGTGAGAGATAGGAATTTACTTTGTTCTGATGGGGTGTTTGTAGTTGCTATTCCTGCCTCAAAGGATGGGGAGGTGTACGCCGACAAGTTAGAAATAATCACAAGGGGTTTTATATATGTTAAAGATTCAAAAAGTTTAATGGAAAAATCAAAAAAATTTATATCAAAAAAGATTAAAAATTCAAAAATTGGGGGGAAAGATCAATCTAATTTTAAAAGAAAATTGGAGAACGATATAGGCAGATTCTTGAAGAAAGAAACTTCTATGACTCCCATGGTAATAGTGCACTTCATTACAATATAGATTATAGCCACCTTTTTAATATGTGACCTTTTTGTGTTATCATAAGGACAATGTCCCGTGGAAGAAGGAAAAAATTCAAATTAAGATTTAATGTAAAACCCGACACTGTAAGATCAATAATATCCATAGTGTTTTTAGCCCTGTGTTTTATAGGTTTGGTTTCTTTTTTTGCTCCTTCGTATAGTATAAATTCCAAAATTCAGCATTTTTTAAAATCGTATTTCGGTCAAGCTTCCGTATTAATTCCACTTATACTGGGAAGTTTTGGAATTTTATTTTTTGATAATTTGAATAGCAAGTATAAAGAAGCAAGAATATTTATAGGTCTTTTTCTACTTTTGTTTTCACTCTCAGGAGCATTTCATGTTTTTATAAATAGTTCCGAAGCTTATGATTTGGCTTTAGAGGGAAAAGGAGGTGGACTAGTTGGATATAAAATATCTAATTTTCTTTCTTCGGGTATAAGCAAGTTCGGAGCCTCGGTTTTTTTAATTTTAGGAGTTATGGGATCGTTATTACTGGTCTTTAACATTTCTTTTGGCAGTTTAGTTAATTTTTTTACCAAAAACGAATTTTTTTCTCGCCTTTTTGAAAATGTGGGAAATCTTTTTAGAAGGAAAAGTATTGGAGAAGATGAAAATATTGAGATAGACTCTTCTTCCGGAAACCTTTTCTTAGGAGAAGATTCCGATGATAGTGTTTTGGTTTCCTCCGGTAAAAGCAGGAAAAAACCCGAACAAACATCTATTTTTGAAGTTGTTCAATCCCAAGCAGAGCCTTTAATCGATATAAAAACAAGTTCTGTTGATACATTGGCTCCTCCATCATCTATAAAAATGTCTCCCGTTGTACCGTCAGATAGAATATGGAATTACCCACCGGAAGATCTTTTAGCTGAACCGCCTGTTAGAACGGTGGATACTTCCGATCTGGATAAGAAAGTTAAAATAATAAAGGAAACCTTAAAATCTTTTGGAATAGATGTTGATATAGATATGGAAAATGTAAAAGTGGGATCTTCTGTTACTCAATACGCTTTGCGACCTAAATCTGTCACGAATGTAGCAAAAATAGCTACGCTTCAAAGTAATTTAGCTCTGGCTTTAGCCTCTCCGACCGGAACTGTTAGGATTGAGGCTCCTATACCGGGAAAATCTTTAATAGGAATTGAGGTTCCAAATACAAAAAGAACATTGGTTTATTTCAAATCTCTAATAAGTTCCCCGCAAATGAAAAATTTTGAATCAAAATTAGGAGTCGCTTTAGGGGAAGACGTTGCCGGAAGGGTTGTCACTTACGATATAGGGAAAATGCCTCATTTACTAATAGCAGGAACAACAGGATCCGGTAAGTCTGTTTTCATTCATAATATTTTATTTTCAATTCTTTTCAGGGCTACTCCTCAGGAAGTTAAATTTATTTTAATTGATCCTAAAAGAGTTGAGCTTATTTTGTATGAAGGGATACCGCATCTACTCACACCCGTTGTTACTGACATGGAGAAGGCTCCATCAGTTTTTAGGTGGGCGGTTGAAGAGATGGAAAGAAGATATAGACTTTTTGAACAAGCAAGGGTTAAGAATATTGATACGTACAACGAAAAATCAGGTATTCAAGTTATGCCCTATATAGTTATAGTTGTTGATGAACTCGGGGATATTATGCTTCAAGATCCGGCGGGAGTTGAAAAAAATGTAATAAGACTGGCTCAAATGGGAAGAGCAACAGGTGTCCATTTAATATTGGCAGTTCAAAGACCATCCATTGATGTTATAACAGGACTTATAAAAGCCAATATTCCGTGTAGAGTGGCTTTTCAAGTTTTAAATCAAATAGATTCAAGAGTAATAATAGATCAACCTGGTGCTGAAAAACTTCTTGGGAAAGGAGATATGCTTTTTGTTCCTCCCGATACTATGAAACCACTTAGGCTACAGGGCGCTTTTATTTCTGAAAAAGAAACCGCGGATTTGGTTAATTTTTTGAAAAATCAAGGTGTTCCTCCTGATTACAAGGAAGAGGTTTTGAATATGCCTACATCTACTAGAGGAGGGGTGGTTAAATCAAGTTGGGGAGAAGATGTTGATGATGAGTTATTTGATAAAGCTGTGGCTATAGTAGTTTCGGCCAAAAAAGCGTCGGCTTCACTATTGCAAAGGAAGCTCAGTATAGGCTTTGCAAGAGCGGCAAAACTTATAGATATGATGGAAGATAGAGGTATAGTAGGCGGGGAGGTAAGTGGAAGCAGGGGGAGAGAAGTGTTGATAGATGAGATTCCCGGCGAAGGTGATTTTTCTGCAGATAGAGATATGGATTTGGAATTTGATAAAGAAGATTTTACCGGAGAGAATTTCCCGCGTAATAGAGAATAATAAGGAGTAAAGGGAAAAAATAAAGATAAAAATAGAATGAAACGGGAGTATTGAAAAATAAATTTTACAATTTCAAATTTTTAATATTTTTTATCTTGCATTTTCAGCATTTTCAATTCGGCTTCTATTAGTTCATCCAAGTTGCCATCCAAAACATCTTCTGGATTTCTTATCTCAACATTGGTTCGTAAATCCTTTACCAATCTATATGGGTGCAATACATAATTTCTTATTTGATTTCCCCAGCCGGGAGTTTTGTAGTCCCCCTTTAATTTTTTTTCTTCCATCAGGGATTTTTCTTCCTCGATCTGATATAACTTTGATTTTAATATTTTAAGAGCTTTCTCTCTGTTTCTTCCCTGAAATCTTTCTTCTTGGCACTCAACTATTATTCCTGAAGGTTTGTGTTTCAGTCTCACCGCAGTAGAAACTTTATTGACATTCTGCCCTCCCTTTCCTCCCGACCTAAAAAATTCCCACTCAATATCTTCATCTTTTATTTCTATGTTATTGATGTTTTCTATCATGGGTATAACTTCTACCAGAGAGAAAGAAGTTTGTCTTAAATTATCTGCGTTGAAAGGTGATTGTCTAACCAGTCGATGAACACCTCTTTCTTCTTTTAAAAATCCATACGCATAATCACCCATTATTTCCACAGTGGCTGTTTTTATACCTGCTTCTTCTCCCTGTATTTCATTTAAAATATTTGTTTTCCAACCTTTTCTTTCAGCATATCTCAAATACATTCTCAAAAGCATAGCTGTCCAATCCATTGCTTCGGTTCCTCCTTGTCCTGCATGTACAGACAAAATCGCGTCGTTTTTATCGTGATTGCCGGAAAGATATGTTTTGAGTTCTAACTCTTTTATTTTTTCTTCAATAAGTTTCTCATCTCCTTCTTCAAGGTAAAGATTTAGCATATCAAACTTTTCTATTTCCCTTTCTATGTCTGATAATTCTTTTGATAGTTTGTTTCCCTCTTCCCAATTTTTCCACACATCTTCAGTTTTAATCTTTTTTCTTATTTCTTCTACTCTTCTTCTCCTTTCCTCTATTTGAAGAGATTTTTCTAATTGTTCTATTCTTTTTTTGAATTCTTGCATGGGAGGATTATATATCAAAAACTTCTGTTCCTAGTAATAATCTGTCTCCGGGATTTATATCTTTCTTCAATATTTTTATTGCTAAATAAGATTCAACGGAGTCTTCAATCACTCTTGCTAATGGTCGGGCTCCCCACTCCAAACTGTAACCTCTTCTTATTAATTCTTCTATCAGCTCGGGTTTGAAATTAACTTCTATTCCTTTTTCCTCTACTGTCTTTCTTACCCTATCCAACATTAATTTTGTTATCTCCCTTAGATTTTCCTTTGAAAGAGGATTAAATACTATTATATCTGTGAATCTGTTTAGTAGTTCGGGTGCAAATTTATTTCTTACTTCAATCATGACGGTTTTTTGCATTTCTTCGTACCCTTTTCCTGCTTCGGAGACTTGTTGGATAGATTTTGTGCCAACGTTGCTGGTCGCTATTATTATTGTGTTTGTAAATTCTGCTATATTTCCTGTTGTATCGGTTAAACGTCCCTCGTCTAAAATTTGTAGAAAGGTCATTAGTATATTTGGGTGCGCTTTTTCTATCTCATCTATCAAAACAAGACTAAAAGGTTTATTTCTTACTTTTTCGGTTAGGGTGCCTGCTGTGTTCCCGTCAGGGGAACCTACGATTCTATTTATACTATCTATCTGCTGATATTCGCTCATATCAAGTCTTATCATATTTTCTTCTGCTCCAAAGTAACTTCGTGCCAGTGCTTTAGCTGTTTCGGTTTTTCCAACTCCGGTCATTCCAACAAAAAGAAATCCTGCTATTGGTTTTCTCTCATCTCTAATTCCGGTTCTTGCTCTTTGTAATGCTATTTCAATTTTTTTAATTGCTTGTTCTTGTCCTATAACCATTTTTCTCATTTCATTTCCAATGTTTAACAATTTTTCTGCTTCATTTCCTCCTATTGCTGTTATTGGTATTTTCGTCATTTCGGAAATTTCTTTTGATATTTCTTCCGACGAAATATATTTAGTTGAATTCTTTATTGTGGTTGAGGTTCTTTCCAATATGTCTATTGCTTTGTCCGGTAGTACTCTGTTCCCAATAGTTTTTTCTGAAAGATCAATGCATGCTATTAGCGCCGGGTAGGTAACCATTACCCCGTGTTTTTTTTCTATTTTCCCCGCAATACTTTTCAGTATTTTTAAAGTGTCATCCTTTGAGCATTCTTCTACATTTATTATTTGAAAAAGTCTCGTTATAGCTTCATTTGGTTCAATATATTTTCTGAAATTCTCCATTGAAGTAGCTCCTATTAATCTTATTCTTTTCTTTGCGATATGGTTTTCTAATACTGACAGAGCAGTTGAGTCATAACCTCCTTTCTCGCCCATTCCCGTTACGAGATTTTGCATTTCGTCTATAAAAAGTATTATATCTCCCGACGCTTCTATTTCTTCTAGGATTTTGGATAGTTTATCAGCTGCATTTCCGCTCTCTTTGTCTTCTGAAACTAATGCTCCGCTATCTATACTTACCAATCTTTTATTTTTTAAAGTCTTGTACTCAACGCCCATCATTATTTTGTAAGCTATTCCTCTAACTATAGAAGTTTTTCCAACCCCGGATTCTCCTATTAACAAAATATCGTTTTTATCCCCATCTAAAATTTCCGCAATTTTCTTTATCTCTTTTTCTCTTCCAACAATATCTTCAACATTACCCATCCTTACTTGTTTAGTTATATCTACGGATACTTTATCTAATTGGGGTGTTACTCTTCCCAACATTCCTTTACCTATCCCGCCTGGAGGAGGGGATACAAAATCATCTTGCCAGAAATATACTTTTGAAAGTTTTTCTCTCTCTTCAACTATCCAAAAAGCGGTCTTCTTTATAATCTCAAAGCGTGAGTTGAATACAGACAGAATGGTATCTATGTTCGGCACGTGTTCTACTGCTGTTAAAAATAAGTGTTCTATTTCCACATATCTTGATTTATTTTCTTGAGCATAAGAAAAGCTTTCTTGCACGATACTGTCTAAATCTATTTCCTTTGCGTCCGAGATTTTTATGAATTTTTCAGCTACCTCTCTTTCTCCTAATTCAGCTTTTTGCATTAAGTATTGAATATCTTTTTCTGCTAAAAGTTTTTCCATCAAAATTCTTGATGAACCTTTCCCACTTTCTAAAATATATCTAACTTGTGGTCTGAAAGTTTTTATTTTATCCTCCTGAGATTTTATCTGCAAAATTTTTTTATCAGGAGTGTTTAAATTTTTTAATACAAAGATAATGTATAAAATTAAAAAATAAAGTATTGTGTACAAAACAGAGTATTTTTGGAGTATAAGTATTGGTATATAAAGCCATATTATTGGTGCTGCTATACAAAGTAAAGAAGCTAAAAACATAGGTATAGACCCCAAGAAGATCATAAAAACCCGAGTGAAAAAACTTACTATTCTTCCGTTTAAACTTGATAATCCGAATAAAGGAACAAAAAGAAGTTTTATGTTGTATGTGAAAGATATTTGATTATCAAGCATTTTCAAAAGATCTACGCTCATTCTGAATATTTTTAAGGGGGTTTCAATTAACCAACGGCGAGCAAATCTATTGGGCAGTTTAATGTTGTATTTCATACATAAATAGAATACCAGAAAAAAGAAGGAATGGTAATTTATTACGTTTCTTTAAGATATTTACATAAATTTTTCGAATTGTTTCCTGAAATTTCTTCCTAGAAAAAACCCGCTTGTGATTGAAATAGGATAAAGAATAAACTTACGTTCAAAGATAATATAAAAAAGATCTCCTACATATGGAATAACATAGACCACTTTACCGATAATCTCTTTTTCTGATATGGGGTGAGGGTCCTGATTTTCGTTGTTGTCACCTTTGAAAATAAAGAAATAAATATCTTCATTTTTGAGTATTTTGATTATTCTGTGAGTTACTACAGTGCTGTTTCTTCCTTCTCTGTAAGACGCTATATCGCCTACCTCATATTTTTGTTTTCCGGCAGTTATAATCATTGAACCTTTTTTTATTTCAGGCTCCATAGAGGAAGTTGCCACTTTAAAAATCCTGGTTTTTGAACGTACTAAGATAAGAATAACTGAGATAGTTATTATTAAAAAAATAAATGTAAGTCGTTTTTTCATTTGAATTTTAAAAATGTATCTCGGACCATTGAAAATTCTTAGCGTTTTCCAGACGTTCCTATAATTTTAATGTAGACATGACAAAGAAAAGATGTAGTTGATAAAGAGGCCGCCTTTCAGGCGGCCTCTTCCATTCTTTAAGACTGTATAGAATTAAATTCGAAATCAAAAGTTGCTGATGCTCCCTGTTTACTTTCACTTATAGATGGCGCTGAGAATCTCAATATTAATCCCATGGTTTGTCCATAAAAAAGGTCTCCTAAAGTAAATCCTTCTGTTTTCCACTTTATTATTGTTTTCTTCCCAACTACGGAGATTTCTTCTCCCTCATCTACAGCTCCATTTTGGTTCATATCACTCCACTTTATAATTTCAACGAATATATTAGATCTTAAGTCCTCCGGATCATTGGCTGTTTCATAATTTGCATTGGTACTTACGGTTATTCTTGATGAAGCCATACTAATTAACTTTACAAGATAATCTTGGGTCCATCCCGGGCCTATATTTTCAAATGTCGGACCGGTAAGTTCATCTCTGTAATTTCTCGGATCTGTACCCATGGCAAGATCTTCTAAGAACATTAAGTTCGCGCTCCCTACGCTGAAAGTTGATCCCAGGACTTTTGCTTTATCGGTAAAAGCAGCGTAAGTTATCCCGGCGGCGACAGCTATTATTAAAACCAATGATCCAATTAGATAGAAAATTTTGTTTTTCTTCATTTTTTTCACCTCCTTTCTTTAAAAATTTTTATCTTTAAGCAGGTTATGTGCTTTCATACTGAAAAAGTTGTTGTTGGAAACTACCAAATGATCTATAAGCGGTATTCCGATCTCTATTCCGACTTTGTATATTCGTTTGGTTACTTTTATGTCTTCGTCGCTCGGGCTGCATTCATTTGACGGGTGATTGTGAATAAGAATTATTGCGTAAGCACTTTTTGAGGTTGCTTTTTTGAATATTTCTCTTGGGTGTATGAGTGTTTCGTTTATAGTTCCTTTTGATATTATGTCTTTGGATATTAATTTATTTCTGCTATCCATGCTTAATAAATAAAGATATTCTTGATCTTTGTTTAAAATATCTTTCCTAATTACCTCATAAGCGTTTTTTGGAGTTTTAATGTATATTTCTGATTTTTTTGCAGGTTTTAAATATCTTTTTGCTATCTCTTCTGTAGCTTTTATTGAGGTTGCTTTAGCCATTCCTACTCCTTTGAAATTCGCGAGCTCTTTTATATCTGCTGACAGGGTATTTTTAATTCCATCGAAGGAGTTTATTAGTTCTCTAGCTAAATCTACCGCAGAATGATTTTTATCCCCCGATCTTAAAATTATTGCTAAAAGTTCAACATCAGTTAGATTTTCGGCTTCTTTTTCAATTAATTTTTCTCTAGGTTTTTCTTCTTTTTGTAAATCTTTAATCTTCATATTATGTTTCTTTGGTTTAATGTATATCACCATCAAAGTTATATCAATTTACATTGTTCTATCGGGAGTAGGGAATGGGAGAAAACACTGATTTATCAAAGCAATTAAGGGATATAAGAATTAGTAAAAATTTATCTCAGGAGAGGTTTGGGAAGAAGATAGGGAAGTCCGGAAAAACGATTTCTGCGTACGAAAGCGGTAGGATTAGCCCTACATTAAAAGTTCTTGATTCTATTTCTCAGGTTTATGATGTTACCTTTTTATACGTTAAGAAGAATAAAAGAGAGCAGTTAAAGGAAAAGTTGGAATATTTGAAGAAGACAATTAGTGATATAGAGTCAACTTTCTTAAGTGAACGGGAAAATGAAGACATTTAATTTGTAGTTCTGAAAGGATTTATCTCTTTGAATATTGAGGTTTTTTCCTTGCTTTATGTAAAAACGGCTTCTTTCTTTCTACCATTCTGGGATCTCTTGTTAGAAAGCCTTGTTTTCCAAGAATTTCTTCAAATTCGTTATCTATTTTTGATAGAGCCCTGGAAATGCCTAATACTACAGCATCCATCTGGGAGGATTTTCCTGACCCGGAAACTTTGATTGTTGCTGAGTATTTAGCTTCCGGATGAGATACTCCTATTGCATGAAAGGGTTTTTCCCATTTAGATTTTTCTATATTCGGAGCAAAATAATCGTCTATTTTTTGTCCATTAACCGTAAATTCTCCCTTAGAATCATACAGAAAAACTCTTGCTACTGCTGTTTTTCTTCTCCCCGTTCCGGTAAAAAATTTGTTTTTTTCTTTTCCTTCAGCCATTTTGTTTTTCCAATTGTGCCTTGTGAGGGTGTTCCTCCCCGGCGTAAATATATAAATTCGCCATTCTTTGTTTTCTAAGCTTATTTTTTGGTATCATTCCGGACACGGCTTTTCTCAATGCTTCGGTAGGTTTTCTAGACATTAGGGATTCCAGGCTTTCCGTCCTCAATCCATGCGGATAACCCGTGTAGTGGATATATTTTTTATCTTTCATCTTTTTTCCGGTTACTTTGATTTTTTCAGCATTTATAACAACTACTTTCCCTCCCCAGTTTTGATTTGGAGTAAATTCAGCTTTGTTTTTTCCCATAAGAATTGAAGCTATTTTTTGGGCAATTCTTCCAAGTGTCTGATCCTTAGCATCAATCAGATGCCACTCTTCTTTTTTTTCTTTAATATTTAGAAATGTAGTTTTACTTGGTTTTGTTTTCATTTTTCTTTACATTTTTTCTTTTTAATTTTTCTTTTGTATCTTCAAGATTTGAAACTATTTCTATTCTTGCAGTTAGGGCATTATCTCCTTCTCTGTTTCCTGTTTTTACTATTTTTGTATAACCTCCTTTTCTTCCCGAAAATTTTGGTGCAATCTCATTCATCAATTTTTTTATAGCCGATTCTGATCTTATGTCCTTTCTGAGTTCTTTTACAGTATTAAATTTAAATATTTTATCCTCGGAATCGTGAGCTTTAACAGCTTTTGTAATCATTTTCTCTACTTTGGGTCTTATGTATTTGGCTTTTGCTAAAGTTGTATTAACTTTCTCTTTTTCTATTATCTGAGCGGATAGATTTGATATCAGCGCTTCTCTGTGATCTTTATCTCTGTTTAATTTTTTCTTTACAACTCTGTGTCTCATTTTTTATATTTTCCTTTTTATCTTTTATAGCCCTCTTTTTCTAAAAGATCTTTTATTTCTTGTAGAGATTTTTCTCCTATATTTTTTATATCTTCCAGCTCCTCATTTGTTTTTTTGGCTAGATCCTGCAAAGTATCTATTTTACTTTTTTTCAAAGCATTTATAGTTCGCGTTTGTAGAGGAAGGTCTTCAACGGAGAAATCCTCGTTTATTTTTATTTTTGCTCTTGGTTTTTCTTTTTCTTCTTCTTGAGCATAACCCTGACTCCATTTTTCAATTTCTATGTAATATTCTTTTAGTATTTTTGCAGATTCTTTTATTGCTTCTGCCGGTGAGATACTTCCATCTGTTTCAACTGTTAACGTTATTTTATCCAGGTCTGTCCTGCCTCCAAATCTTGTAGGTTCTATTTCATAATTAGCGCTTACTATTGGAGAGAAGAGAGCGTCTAAAATTATGATACCCACTTTTGAAGTTTGTCTTTCTTCCATTGGCGAATATCCTATTCCTTGTTCAACGACTATTTCCATTTCCAGTTTTGATTTAGCATCTGCCAATGTAGCTATGTGTTGATCTTTATTCATAATTTCCACGTCCGATGTAAGTTCTATATCTTTTGCAGTAACTTTTCCGGGACCTTTTTTATTCAATGTAACGACAACGGGTTCATTGGAATGACTTTTAAATCTTATTTTTTTCAAGTTTAAAGTGATTTCAACTATGTCTTCTTTTACTCCCGGTAATGTAGTGAATTGATGAGCTACGCCGTTTATTTTTACTTGTGTGGCAGCTGCTCCTCCAATGGAAGATAAGAGAACTCTCCTGAGAGCATTTGCAAGTGTGTACCCAAAACCTGTTGGTAATGGCTCAAACGAATAAACTCCCACGTTTTTTTCTTCCTTAATAGTGTTTATTTTTAAATTTTCTTTTGTAACTTCCATTTTTTCCTCCTTAAAACTTTAAAACTTTACGCTTGCAAAGTTTTTCAAAATTTATCTCGAATAAAATTCGATTATTGATTGAACATCAATTTTTTCCTGAAGATTCTCTTCTGTCGGTGGTCTTAGATATTTAACATATTTTTCTTTAACGTTAGCTTCTAACCAGTCGGGCATAATAAATCCTTCTCTTAAGCTTATTTTTTCAAAACTAACAGGTTTTATTATATCCCCAACTTTAACTTGTGTTGACGGAATGTTAATTTTTTTGCCATTTACTGTGAATAAGCCTCTTCTTATATTTTGGCGAGCCTGCGCTCTGGATACTGCAAATCCACTTCTGTAAACAAGATTGTCCAAACGGGATTCTAATTTTTGCATTAAAATATCGCCGGAAACTCCTTTTGCTCTCAGCGCTTCGTTAATATAGTTTCTAAATTGTTTTTCCAAAACTCCGTAAAGCCTTTTAGCCTTTTGTTTCTCTCTGAGTTGTTTTCCGTATTCTGACAAAGCTTTTCTGGAACTTCCATGCTGTCCAGGAGCTTGGTTTTTAGTGTTTAAAGGACATTTCTCACTGTCGCATCTTTCTCCTTTTAAGTAAAGTTTCACTCCCTCTCTTCTGCACATTCTGCATTTTGGACCTATGTATCTTGCCATTTATACTCTCCTCCTATTTTTTGGTCTGCATCCATTGTGTGGTATGGGTGTTTGATCCGAAATCGAAATTATGTTTAAACCCGCCGTTTTTAAAGCTTTTATTGAAGAAATTCTACCCATCCCAGGACCTTTTACTGATACAGCTACGTCTCTTAATCCTGCTTTAAAGGCGGCGATTCCTGCTTCTTCCGCTGCTTTAGTTGCCGCATATGGCGTAGATTTTTTTGAACCTTTAAAACCTGACTTTCCCGCGCTTCCCGAAAATAAAGTATTACCGTCATCGTCGGTGATAGTTATTATTGTATTATTCATACCGGCAACGATAAAAGCCTTTCCGGTAGATGGTATTTGTTTTTCCTTTTTTTTCTTTGGCATAGTAGTATTTTTATTTCTTTGCTAATTTTCTTTTCTGCCCCCCGACAGTTTTCCTTTTTCCTTTTCTGGTTCTGGCGTTTGTTCTGGTTCTCTGGCCTCTTGCCGGAAGTCCTTGTTGATGTCTTAGACCTCTATAGCTTTTTATTTCTTTTAATCTTCTTATATCTGAATTAACTATTCTCCTAAGCTCACCTTCTATCGGTATTTCCAGAGAAGATATTGCGCTATTTATCTCGGCTATCTCCGTATCTGCTAAATCCTTAGCCCTTTTGTCAGGATCTATCTTGGTTATATTCAAAATTTTTTGGGATGTAGTTAAACCTATTCCTTCAATGTAAGTTAATGCTGTTTCTATTCTTTTTTCATTAGGTATGTCAACACCTTTGATACGAGGCATACTTATCCTTGTCTTTGCTTATGTTTAGGGTTTCTTTTGCAGATAACTCTAACAACGCCTTTCCTTTTAATTACTTTGCAATCTTTGCAAATAGGTTTTACTGACGAACGAACTTTCATATTTTTATTTTAGACGAAAAGTAATTCTTCCTCTTGTTAGATCATGAGGCGAAAATTCTACTTTAACTCTATCCCCGACTAATACTCTAATATGTTGTTTTCTCATCTTCCCCGATATTGTGGCAAGAGCTTCAGTGTCATCCTCAAATCGAACTTTGAACATTCCGCTCATTTGAGCTTCAATTACTTTTCCTTCTTTTGTAATTACTTCCTTTGTAGTCATCCTTTAAACGACGCGCTTGATTTTATCAGAACAAGTTTTTAAGGTCAATAACCCTTAATGACAGACCTGTTCTTGATTCCATTTTAGGACAGTTTAATCAACGCGGTTTGTTATTGTAATGTTAGTGATTAATATTACCATCACTTATTGAAAAAGCAATGAAAAAAAGGTTTAATGTAGTGAATGCTGGACATTAATTATATAAAGAAAAATAGTGAAAAGGTTAAACAAGTTATTGAACAACGAGGCGTACAGGGGGTTGATATTGATAAATTTTTGCATATTCATGATGAATATTTAGATGTTTTACAAAATGTTGAAAAGCTTAGAAATTTAAGAAATGAAATATCTTCGAAAGTATCAACGTCCAGTGGTGCTGAAAGAGAAGATTTAATGTCCAGAGCAATTTCCACGAAAAAAAGTCTCTCGTTATTGGAAAAAAAGATGGATGAGTTGAAAAATAAAATTGACGAAGTTTTACCGTTTATTCCGAATATTGTGTCTGAGGAAATGCCTGTAGGAAAAGATGAACACGATAATTTAATAGTAAAAGTTTGGAATCCGGATGTTGGGTATTTAGATATTAAAGAGCCGATGAAATATGATGACATTTCTTATGCCCCGAGGGAGTATTTTACTCATAAGGATCACGTAGATCTTGGGGAGGATTTGGATATTATTGATATTAAACAAAGCGGAAAAGTTTCCGGTAGCAGATTTTGTTATCTCAAAAATGAAGCAGCGATTATTCAGGATGCGATTTCCTCCATGTTAAAAGAGGAGTTGTTGAAAAGGGGATTTTCTCCTATAATCCCGCCTCTTCTTGTGAAGGAAAGATCCTTATTCGGTACATCACATTTTCCGGAGGGGAGATCGCAGGTTTATGAAATAAAAAGCGAAAATGTAGAAGAAGGAGAGCCGTTATTTTTGGTCGGTTCTTCTGAGCCATCTAATTTTTCATATTTTATGGATAAGGTTTTAAAGGAGGAAGATCTGCCGATAAAAATATATGCGCAGACAACATGTTTTAGAAGCGAAGTTGGTTCCTGGGGAAAAGATGTTAGGGGAATAAAACGAGTTCATCAATTTGATAAGTTAGAAATGAATGCTGTTTGTACGGAGGAACAGGAAAGAAAAGTATTTGATGAGTTTTTGGAAATAAATGAATGGCTTTTTCAACAGTTGGAAATTCCTTACAGAGTTGTTAACAAATGCACGGGGGACTGCGGATATAATGCCTCTTATTTTCAGTATGATATTGAAGTTTGGAGACCGGCGGAAAGGGAATACATGGAAGCAGGTACTAATACCATGACTACTGATTACCAGGCCAGACGACTTAATATAAAGTATAAAAGTGAAAATGGAATAAAATTTGCACGAACAGTTAACGATACCGGAGTTGCTTTTGGAAGAGCAATTATTGCTGTATTGGAAAATCATCAGGAAAAAGATGGAACGGTTAACATTCCGCTCTCTTTGCAAAGATTTACCGGTTTTAAGAAAATTACTTTGAAGAAATAATTTATGCTACGATTTTACTAATGAATATTTTTGAGGGGCTTAAAATGCCCCGGGTTATTTACAATGTGGAATCTAAATTAAACGGAAGAATAAGAGTGGTTGAAGTTGGAAGCACAAGAAAAATATTCGTTGGAAATTTTATTCAATCCATAAATCCCGACTCTCCTTCTTGCGCAAAACTTTGTTGGGGACAGCTTGTAGAATCGTTGAAAAAAAGAGTTACCGAAATGGATAAAGTTCTTATACTCGGGATGGGCGGAGGAACTATTCCACATTTAATTTCAAGAAATTATCCGAATACTGAAATAATTAGTGTTGAGTATGACGAAGTGATGATTGATATAGCAAAAAAGTTTTTTAACATAGACTCAATTCCTAATCATAGAATCATAAATGATGATGCTTTAAGAGTTGTAATTGAACCGGAGAATTACGGAATACCTTTAGGAAGTTTGGATGTTTTGATAGTTGATATTTTTAATGGAGATAAGTTTCCCGATTTGGGAAAGACAGGTAATTTTATTACTGCAATAAAAAAGCTAGTCAAACCCGGAGGATTCCTTGTTTTTAATAGAATTTATAAAGAAGAGTATCAGGAGGATGTAAAGATCTTCATTGACAATCTGGGAAATTATATAAAAGATATTGAATCGGAGGTTGTCGCAGGTTATACAAACTCCGATAATATTATAATTTTTGGAAGGGTTTAGATTACACATGCCTATTTTACAAGCAGTTTTATTGGGAATAGTACAAGGTATCACTGAGTTTTTTCCTATCTCATCTTCTGCTCATCTGATAATTTTTCCGAAGTTATTTGGCTGGGAGGAGCAGGAATTAGTCTTTGACACCACTCTTCATTTAGCTACTTCATTGGCTCTTATCGTCTATTTTTGGAATGATATTATTTTGATAGTAAAGTCTTTGATAAAAGATGTTTCTAAATATAAGGGGAAGTTAGTGCATTACTCCGGTAATGCGGAATTAGGGTTAAAAATAATTGTTGGGTCTATTCCCGTGGGTATAGTTGGCTTTATTCTTGGAGATTTTATAGAGGAAAAATTTAGAGGATTAGTAACGGTTGCAATTTTTTTAATATTGGGAAGTTTATTAATGTTTGTGGCCGAGAAAAAATATAAAAAGAGACTCATTGTTAAAGATTCAATATCTATTAAGAAGAGTTTTAAAGTCGGGTTGTTTCAGTCCCTATCTTTATTTCCCGGGATTTCCAGGTCCGGATCAACGATTTCAGGAGGAATGATATTTGGTTTGAGCAGAAAAGAGAGTGCTAGATTTTCATTTTTACTTTCTATCCCGGCTGTTTTGTTTGCCGGTATATCTCAAGCTGTTTCTTCTTTTGATTATTTCAATATGGCCAATATAGTACCACTGCTCGCCGGTTTTTTATCAAGTTTTCTTGCAGGTTATTTTGCAATAAAGTTCATGTTGAGTTTTACTGCAAACAATAAACTGTATCCGTTTATATACTATAGATTGGGATTGGCTTTATTCCTTATAATTTTATCTTTTTTCTAATCTTTTATATTTCTTAGTAGATAATCTGCTAAAATCATTTTGCTATGTTCGGATCAATTTTTGATACAAATGAAAAACAATTAAAGAAAATATGGCCTATTGTTGGTAATGTAAATTCTTTTGAGGAGAGTGTTAAAAATCTCTCTAGGGAAGAGATGGTAGAAAAAACTAAGAAGTGGAAAGAGGAGTTGAAAAATATTGGAGATCAGGAAATAGAAAAACGTTTAGGAGAAATCCTTCCCGAAGCTTATGCGTTAGTAAGAGAGTCATCTTCCAGAACTCTAAAAATGCGACATTACGATGTACAGATTTTAGCGGGAATAATTCTCCATCAAGGAAAGATTGCAGAGCAAAAAACCGGCGAGGGAAAAACTTTAACTGCTACCCTGCCACTTTATTTAAACTCTTTGACCGGAAGAGGAGTACACCTTGTTACTCCGAATGACTATCTATCCAGACATGGTGCGGGTTGGATGGGTCCGATTTATGATTATTTAGGAGTTTCAGTAGGAGTGATTGTGCAGGATAGAGCTTTTGTCTATGATCCGTCATACCAAAATACTGAGTTTGAAGATTCTTATTCTGTTCATCTTAGAGAAGTCAGTCGTCAGGGAGCCTACAAATGCGACATAGTTTACGGGACTAATCATGAATTCGGATTCGATTATTTAAGAGATAACATGGTTAGGTCTCTTTCCCAAATGGTTCAAACGAATCCAAACGGAGATTGGGGAGTACATAGTTTTGCAATCGTCGATGAGGTAGATTCTATATTGATAGATATGGCCAGAACTCCGTTGATAATATCAGCCGCAGATGCTAAACCGAGTGAAAGGTACCATCAAGCTAATGAAATAATTAAATCCCTGATAAAAGATACAGATTATGAAATAGAAGAAAAATATAAAAATGTCACTTTAACTGATCTTGGGATAAGAAGAGTTGAAAGACTTTTAGGGGTAAATAATCTTTACGAGCAGGATTTTGAAATGGTGCATTTGATTGAGCAAGCACTTTTGGCAAATACACTTTATGAAAAAGATAGGGATTACGTTGTTAAAAACGGCGCAGTTATAATTGTAGATCAATTTACCGGTAGGCTGCTTCCCAACAACAGATTTTCTAACGGTCTTCATCAGGCTATTGAGGCAAAAGAGGGTGTGACAATACAGCAAGAATCTAAAACTTTGGCAGAAATTTCTTATCAAAATTATTTTAGAATGTATAAAAAATTAGCAGGTATGACCGGTACTGCCGCAACCGAGTCAGAAGAATTTTTCAAGATTTATAAATTAGAAGTTTTAGTTGTGCCTACCAATAAACCTTGTATTAGAAAAGATGATAATGATGTCGTTTATAAAACAGAAGCCGCTAAGTTTAAGGCAGTAGTAGATGAGATAGAAGAAAGACATAAAAAAGGTCAACCTGTGTTAGTGGGTACAACTTCGGTTGAAAAGAGTGAACTTTTACATCGTTTTCTTCAAAAAAGAAATATTACTCACGAAATATTGAATGCAAAAAACCATGAAAGAGAGGCTTTAATAATTGCTCAAGCAGGCAGAGAAGGGGCGGTTACGATTTCTACAAATATGGCAGGTAGAGGAGTTGACATAATATTGGGAGGTGACCCCCCTGATGTAGAAATGCAGAAAAGAGTAATAGAGTCAGGGGGTTTATTTGTAGTTGGAACCGAAAGACATGAATCCAGGAGGATAGACAATCAGTTAAGAGGAAGATCAGGTAGACAAGGAGATCCGGGAGAATCCAAATTTTTTGTTTCTTTGCAAGATGATTTGATGAGAATTTTTGGAGGTGAGTCTGTTTCAAGAATTATGGATAGGTTTGGTTTGGATGAGAATGTTCCTTTGGAAGCGGGGATTGTTTCAAGATCTATTGAGAACGCGCAAAAAAGAGTAGAGGGATTTAATTTCGATAGAAGGAAAAGACTGGTTGAAATGGACGACATAATGAACACTCACAGAGAAGTAATTTATAAACTAAGGAGAAGAATATTAGAGCTTGGGGAGGGTATAGAGGATTACAAAGATTGGTTAATTCAAAAATTTAGTGAAAGCTCGTCCTTAACAAGAGAAATGTGGGAGCAAAAAGAAAAAGAATTCGGAAAAGAAATGTGGTATCAAATTGTGAGCGGTTTTGGTTGTCCGGTAATTGATTATCTTTGGATGGAGCATCTTGTAGATATGGATCAAATTAGAGAAGGAATTGGTTTAAGGGGATATGCACAGAGAGATCCTATGGTGGAATACAAAAGAGAGGGACATGAAAGGTTTGAGATTTTGGTCTCTAAAGTATATTCCATGGTTGGAGATAGATTAGCTTCAATATCTAAAGATTCAGTACCGAAACAAGAAAGAGGTTTAGATATGGGGAATTTAAATTATCAAAAAGGTGAAATAGAAACAGGGGTTTCGGGAATTTCCGGCGATATGGGGGAAAGAAAGGTTGTTGACGCTTCCGGAAGAGAGGTTAGGGTGCAGAAAATAGAATCAGGTAAAGAGAAAATAGGTAGAAATGACCCATGTCCTTGCGGCAGTGGTAAAAAATATAAAAATTGCCACGGGAAAAACGTTTAGAATATATATTTCCTATTTTTGATCCATAGTTTGTAGAATTTTTTGAAGTCCTTCGGCGCAATAGATATCTGTTGGATTATATTCTAAACATTGTTCAAAGTATTTTTTTGAATTTTCGTAATTTCCTTCCTCAGCGTATATAATGCCAAGTTTGTAAGCAGAAGGGAAAAGTCTCGGGTTCATTTCCAAGGATTTTTCTAAATATTTTTTTGCGAGATCGTATTTTTTCTGTACCATATAAATGTGTCCTATGTTGTGTACTGCATCTGCGTAATCAGGTTTTAAAGCAACGGATATTTTGAAATTTTCTAAAGCTCCTTCAAGATCTCCTTCATTTGCCAAGACGTCTCCCATGTTGTTATAAACTCTATAGCTGTAGGGAGCGGTTTTTCTTGTGGCTATCCAGAGATTTTTGCTGTTTCTAAGATCGTTGTTTCTGATTATTGTTCTTACTGAATAGAACAAAATAATAAACAAAGGAGCATAAAAGGCAAACCCTCTTTTATCGGCTTTTTCTTTTTTAACTACACCTTTTTTGTTTTTGTTCTTCTTTAGCTTATTATCGATCCAAACTATTGCAATTGATATTATTGCGGAAGAAAATACCGAAGGGATATAGAAATATCTGTCAGCAGTAATCCACGCAATTATTATTGGGCTAAATGAAGGGAGAATTGCAAAAAGTATCATCAGCATCAATCCCGAAATTCTTCTATCCTTTTTTAGAAAATAAAAGATTGAAAATATTACGGCCATTGTTACAAAAACCATAAGTGTGTACTCTGCCGGGCTTATATAATTGCCTTCACGGTAAATGCTCAGATTCATTGGGTAAGCTAAAGTTTTAAATTCCATATATATTGTGTAGGGTAATCTATTTATAAGAGGGGTGGAGCTTTCTATATCTACGTAGTAAAGTGTTTGTAAATCACTTATTCTTCCCTTAAAAAAACCAGGTAAAAGAATAGCCGCAAAAATTAAAGAGGATATTAAATAAGGCAGGTATTCAACTATATTTTTAAATTTTACTTTTTCCTCAAGAATAAACTGGTCCATTAAAACAAGAAGAAAAGGAGAAATTAGAACCCAACCCCCTCCTCTATAAAATATCAGAGAAAAAATGTAAACAAGAGAAGAAGCAATTAGAAATTTCTTTTCTTTTGTTTTTTTGAAAAGCGCAAAAAATATTAAAATAAGATTAATTAAAACTGCTCTCGCGGCGTAAGGATAGCCCGCATGCCAACTTATTACTTCCGTATTTGCCGGATGAGATAAAAACATAAAAGTTCCCATGAAGGATACTTGTTTTCCGAACAAAATATAAAGAAGGATGAAAACTAAAACCCCATTTATCATATGCGTTACGATTGAGAGAATATGAAGAGCTGAAGAGTTGATCCCGAATAGCTTGACCATGATAGTCATTGTGATTCTATACCCATCCAGGGATTTTATTGAAGACCAAATATCTTGATACTCCGGCCCTGTTAGTATAACTGAATAGTCATCTAAGTTTACAAAATCTCCGGTTATAATGTTTGCGTATATTAATAATGTAAATAAACAGATCAAAAACACCACCAACTTATTTTGTTTTAGAAAATTTTTAAGATCGGAAAAAGTTCTTATTTCAATATCTGCGGATCCGTTGTTTGATTTATTGTCTTGAGTTAATCTTTTATTTTCTTTTTTCATTGAGTTTTATTTTACTATACAAATTAAGACACTTCATTTATTATCTCAGTATTGCTAAAAGTAAATTTTTGAGTGATTTTATGAAAATTAGAAAGATTGTTTTTGAAATTATTGAAACTATTGTAGTTTCTGCTGTTGTTGTTTTGTTCATATACTATTTTATAGCTTCAGTAGAAGTTGTGTGGGGTCCGAGTATGGAGCCTAATTTTTACTCCGGGGAGAGAATCCTAGTTGATAGGTCAGCTAAAAGAGAAGCATCTTTTAAAAGAGGAGATGTAATTGTATTTTATCCTCCAAATGACGATTCCAAACATTACATTAAAAGAATAGTTGGTATTCCGGGCGACGTATTTAAGATTATAGATTGTAAAATAGTAATTTCCAGAGACGGGGAACACTATATTCTCTATGAAAATTATTTGCCTCCTCAAACCTGTACTAAAGCAGGTTCCCAAATAAGAGAAGGTAGGTCAATTAAAATTCCGGAGGGACAGTATGTTCTTTTAGGTGATAACAGAGACAATTCTCTCGATTCCAGGAATATTGGTTTAATTGATGAAAGTAAATTCGTTGGGCGTGTAGTTTTTAGGTTGTGGCCGCTATCTAGAATTGGATTTGTCAATTAGTTGTTGACACCTTTTTGTTAATGTGGTAGTTTTCGCACTGTTCCGAACTTAGGATTTAATCAAAAATAGCAAAAAAAACAATTACCTTGAGGGGACAGGGGCCTTTTTGCCTTTGTTTTTAATTTACAACTTTAAAAGTTAGGATTTTGTAGTACAATTTTACGTTAAACAATAATTAAAGAAAAATTAATGCGAGAAACTTTTTTAAAAAGAAAAATAGCTCTTCCTTTACCTAATCTTGTTGCAGTCCAATTAGAGTCTTTTAATTGGTTGAAAAATGAAGGATTGAAGGAAATTCTTGATGAACTCGGTACTATAGAGGATACATCAGGTAGAGGTTGGATTTTAAATCTTTCTAATCCAAGAATAGATAAGGAGAATCTAACTATAGAGGAGGCCAGGAGGACAGGAAGAACTTATGACGCCCCGTGGTATGTTGAGGCTACTATCGAAGATCCCATATCAAAAAAGAAAAAAACAAGTGAGATTTATATGGGGGATATCCCCTTAATGACTGAGCAGGGAACTTTTATTATCAACGGCGTTGAAAGAATAATTATCAATCAGCTTATAAGATCGGAAGGAGTTTTATTTGTAGGAGAGATCTCTCCCGTTACGGGACAATTTTTGGCGGGGTCCAAAGTAATCCCAAAAAGCGGTGTTTGGTTGGAGTTTGAAACTTCCAGAACAGGTGTTATCTCTTTAAGAATAGATAGAAAAAGAAAAATAACTGCAACAACATTGTTAAGAGTGTTTGGTTTGGAGACCGACGATGACATAAGACAGGCGTTTTTAAGTGTGGAAACTAATCCTGAAGTTAATTATACCGAAGCTACTTTGGCGAAAGATCCTGCGAATAATTTTGAGGAAGCCTGTTTAGAAATTTATAAAAAGATGAGACCTGGAGAGCCCTTGGTGATTGATAATGCTAAGGCTTTGGTTCATGCAATGTTCTTTAACAAACGAAGATATAGCATGGGGGCGATAGGAAGGTTTAAACTAAATCAAACCCTAGGTTTAAATTTTCCTAACGATCCCAAGCACAGACTGCTTCAGTTAGAGGACTTGATAAAAATAATTTCCAAAATTATAGAACTAAACAATGGAATTGGGGATCCAAGCGATGTAGATTTTTTAGGAAATAGAAGAGTAAAGAGTATAGGTGAGCTTTTGCAGTGGCAAATGAGAGTTGGCTTTTTGAGAATGGAAAAAAATATTAAAGAAAGAATGAGTTTAGCTTCCAGGGACAAACTCCCCGAACCTTCAAGTTTAATAGCTCCCAGAGCAATTGCAGCTGCGGTACACTCGTTTTTTGCAACAGGTCAATTATCTCAACTTCATGATCAGCAAAATCCCTTGACGGCTTTGGATCATTTGAGGAGACTTTCTGTTCTTGGACCCGGGGGTTTATCAAAGGAAAGAGCGAGTTTTTCCGTCAGAGATGTTCACAGTTCTTATTTTGGCAGAATATGCCCCGCAAGAACACCGGAAGGTCCTCATGTAGGACTTATCAACTATATGTCGATGTACGCTCGTGTCAATGAATACGGATTTTTGGAAACTCCTTATGTAAGATTAGTAAAAGATTCAAAAGGTAGAGTAAGGATTACAAATGAGATTGTTTATTTAGCCGCTTATGATGAAGATAATGTTAATATTACTGACCAATCTGTAGAAATGGATAACAATGGATACATTTTAGATCATCAAGTTCCGATAAGAAGAGGACACGAATTTTTCCTTGGAGACGTTTCAACTGCTGAATATATTGAAGTTGTTCCGGCACAGGTTCTTGGGGTTATAGCTGGACTTGTTCCATTTGTTCAAAACGATGAAGTAACTCGTATTACGATGGCGACCCAGCAGATGTCTCAAGCAGTGCCCTTAATTAAACCGGAAAGACCGGTGGTAGGAACCGGCATAGAGGAGGAGGTTGCCAGAAACACCGATGCCCTTATTTTAGCTGAAAATGATGGGGTTGTTGATTATGCTGATGCTGATAAAGTTGTTGTGAAGTATGTTGATAAAAATAGGAAAATGGAATATCGTCCGAAGAAATTTGTTCAAACAAACAGCGGGACTAATTACAATCAAGTGGTAAAAGTAATAACAGGGCAAAAAATAAAGAAAGGTGATATTTTGGTAGAAGGTCCGGCAGTAAATGAGGGAGAAATAGCCATCGGTACAAATATGAAAGTTGCTTATATGATATACAAAGGTTTGGAGTACGAAGATGGAATAGTTATTTCTGATCGTATAGTTAAGGAAGATATTTTAACCTCAATTCACATTCAGGATTATTCCACTTCCGTTCAAGAAACAAAATTAGGTCCTGAAGAAATTACAAGAGATATACCAAATGTTTCTGAGGATACTCTAAGGAATCTCGATGAAGAAGGGATTGTAGCAATAGGTTCAAAAGTAAAATCAGGAGATGTGCTAGTCGGTAAGGTTGCGCCTAAAGGAGAAGTTGATCTTACATCCGAAGAAAGATTGTTAAGAGCAATATTTGGTGAGAAAGCCAAAGATGTTAGGGATACTTCTTTGAGAATGCCTCACGGTGAACATGGGGTTGTAATAGGGGTAAAAATAGTTACTAAAGAAGATAATGAGTCTTTACCTGCCGGAACAATAGAAAAAATAACAATTTATGTTGCACAACAGAAAAAAATTGAAATCGGTGATAAACTCGCCGGCAGGCACGGTAATAAGGGTGTTATATCTGCTGTAGTGCCTGCAATAGATATGCCTATGCTACCTGATGGAACATCTGTTGATATAGTTTTTTCTTCGGAAGCTGTGTTAAAAAGAATGAATGTCGGCCAGATTTTAGAAGCTTCTTTAGGGGCTGCGGGAAAGAAATTGAATAAGTTTTATGAAATCCCATCTCTTCAAAGAATTCCTGAGGAAAAAGTTGTGGAAGAGTTAAAGAAGGCAGGATATCCTGCAAGTGGGAAAATGAAATTGATAGATGGTAGAACAGGAGAATATTATCATAACGAAATAGTAGTGGGAGATGCCTATATACTGAAACTTATTCACATGTCGGAGGAAAAGATTCATGCAAGGTCAACGGGCCCATATTCTTTGATAAATCAGCAACCGTTGGGTGGAAAAGCGCAATTTGGAGGACAGAGGCTTGGAGAAATGGAAGTTTGGGCTTTAGAAGCTTATGGAGCGGCCCATACTCTCCAGGAAATGCTGACCATAAAATCTGATGATATGTTAGGTAGGGTTCAGGCTTTCAGCGCATTGATACAGGGAAATAAGATACCCGGACCTACTGTTCCGGAAACCTTTAAATTATTAGTTAGAAAATTAAATGGTTTAGGTTTGGGACTTGAAGCTTTCTCAACTGAAGATAGCCTTGCTGAGGACAAAGAAGAGAATTCAGGGGATTCTAAGCAGGAAAAAACTACTAATTGGAATGAGGCAGATAATTTGGCTGATCAGAGCGAGGTTGTTCTTGACGAAAAAGATTTAAAAAAAGAAGGTTTAGAAGAAATAAATGATTAGGAAAATAAGGATGAAAAAATTCTTAGAGGATAAAAAATATGAGAGATATTAATAAACTAAAAGATTTTGATGCATTAAGAATATATCTTGCTTCTACCGAAGATATACTGGAATGGTCTTATGGAGAAGTAACAAAACCGGAAACTATAAATTATAGAACCTTCAAATCCGAAAGAGATGGTCTTTTTGATGAGAGAATATTCGGTCCTACAAAAAATTATGAATGTTATTGTGGAAAATATAAAGGCATAAGATATAAGGGAGTAATTTGTGATAAGTGCGGTGTTGAAGTTACCAGTAATAGAGTGAGAAGAGAAAGAATGGGTCATATTAAATTAGCCTCTCCCGTCGCTCATGTTTGGTTTTTTAAGGGTATCCCGTCCAATATGGCTCTAATTCTTGATCTGACACCAAGAAACGTAGAGTCAGTTGTGTATTTTGCTTCATTTATCGTTACGGAAATTGATGAGAAAAATAAAGTGAAGGTGATTTCTAAAATAGATAAAGATCTTGAGATGACCAAAGCTTCTATACAAAAAGAAATGGACGATCAAATGAAGTCATTAAATAAAGAAATAGAAAATCTTTCTAAACTTGATGACGAAATAAAGGCTAAAGAAGAGGAGTTAAAAATTAGACAGCAAATACAAAAAGTAACCTCTAATTATGAAAAGAAGGTAGAAGAACAGGAGAAAAAGTTTAAATTAATTCAAAAGAAAATAGAAAGCGTTAACCTTAATTCGGTAATTTCTGAAAATGAATACATAACCTTAATTTCTTATTTAGATAAATTTTGTAAATTGGAAACTGGCGCGGGTGCCTTAAAAACTATTCTAGATAGGTTGGATTTAAATTCCCTATCGGAAAGTTTGAGAGATCAATTAAAAAAAACAAAAGGTCAAAATGCTCAGAAGATATCAAAGAGATTAGTTGCCGTTGAGAAGTTTAGAAAATCAGGAGTGGCACCTGGCAGAATGATTATGGAAGTTATTCCGGTAATTCCTCCCGATTTAAGACCAATTGTTCAACTCGATGGGGGAAGATTTGCAACATCAGATTTAAATGATCTTTATAGAAGACTGATAAATAGAAATAATAGACTAAAAAAGCTTTTAGATTTAGGCGCTCCGGAGATAATTGTTAGAAATGAAAAGAGAATGCTTCAGGAATCGGTAGATGCACTTTTAGACTCATCGAAGAGAAGAAAGAAAGCTAGAACTAACACACGTGGGAAGGAGCCCAGGTCCTTAGCGGATATGATAAAAGGAAAGCAGGGTATATTCAGATTAAATCTTTTAGGTAAGAGAGTGGATTACTCCGGAAGAGGAGTCATAATAAACGGACCGGATTTAAAACTTAATGAGTGCGGTATTCCAAAGGAAATGGCATTAGAGCTTTTTAAGCCGATGGTTTTAAGAGAAATATTGGCAAGAGGATATGCCCCGAATGTAAAAAGCGCGAAATTTTTCCTTGAAACAAGAGTTCCGGAGGTTTGGGATATGTTAGAAGAAGTTGTTTCCGGACATCCCGTTCTTTTGAATAGAGCCCCAACTTTGTGGAGACTTGGTATTCAGGCTTTTTATCCCAAACTTGTGGAAGGAAATGCGATAAAACTTCATTTGTGCGTTTGCAAAGGGTTTAATGCTGACTTTGATGGTGATCAAATGGCAGTTCATGTCCCCCTGACTGATGAAGCAATAGATGAAGCTAAGAATGTTCTTATTTCAACTAATAATCTTTTGAATCCTTCTAGCGGGGCTCCTATATCGATACCTGCAAATATAATGTTGTTTGGTGTTTATTACATAACATCAGTGGATGAAAAACTTCCTGTTTTGAATAAAGTGTATTCAGATGATATTGAGTTAATGTACGCAATGGAAGTAAGTAATGAGGTGGATCTTAGACAATTATCAAAAGTAAGAATCGGGGGGAAGATAATAGAAACTACTCTCGGGAGAATCATCTTTAATAAAATTTTGCCAAAAAATTATGAGTTTATTAATGAGCCCATGGATAAAAAAAGAGTTACCAGTCTTCTAACCAAGGTGTTGAAAGAGGAGCCTAATGAGGTTGCTTCTAAAATGATAGATGACATAAAAGACATTGGTTTGAAATATGGGACCATTTGTGGGCAATCTGTATCTTTGGCAGATATTGCAATTCCGAAGGAAAGGGAGGAAATGATAAATGAAGGTAAAAAATTGGCTAAAGAAGTTGATAGTTTTTATACGAGAGGATTAATAACCAGATTAGAGGTAAAAAATAAGAATGAACAAATATGGAGTAAGATAATCAGTGATCTGGATAAAGTTGTTTGGGATAACTTACCTGAAGATAATCCGGTTAAAATACTTGTTAAGTCGGGATCTACTAAAGCCTCAAGAGATCAGGTAAGACAACTGGCTGGTATGAAAGGATTAATTTACGATCCTACCGGAAGAATTGTTGAAGTTCCTATATTCGGTAATTTTAAACTTGGATTATCGGCTTCAGAGTATTTTATAGGTTCCAGAGGTGCTAGAAAAGGCCTTGTTGATAAAGGTTTAAAAACTGCTGATGCTGGTTACTTAACTAGAAGATTAGTGGACGTTAGTCAAGATGTATTAGTTAGAGAAGAAGATTGTGGAACAGACGAGGGTAGAGAGATGATTGTAGGAAAAGGTACTCTTCTCCAAACATTTGGGGAAAGAGTTGTCGGTAGGGTTTTGGCAAAGGATGTAAAAGTTGGAAATAAAATAATTGTTAAAGCTAAAACTTTATTGACTGAATCTGATGTTGAATTAATTGAAAAATCCGGTGTCGAAAAGATAATTATAAGATCCCCAATGCACTGTGAAACCAGAAGAGGTATTTGCTCAGTGTGTTACGGGACGGATCTCATGACGGGAAAACCTGTGGCAGTTGGAACAGCAGTTGGTGTAGCCGCTGCTCAATCTATAGGAGAGCCGGGTACTCAGCTTACTTTGAAGACCTTCCATTCAGGGGGTGTAGTCGGAAAAGACATTACACAGGGTTTACCTAGAGTAGAGGAATTGGTAGAAGCCCGAGCGCCTAAATTTTTATCAGTAATGAGTGAGATATCAGGAGTTGCAAGAATTGAAAAAAATGGAGATGAAAGAAAAATAGTAGTAATTCCGGTCGATCCCGGTGAAGAAGTGGTTGAATACGGTGTTGATCCAGTAGAGGAAATTTTGGTAAAAGATGGTGATACTGTTGCTAAAGGTCAAAAATTAACTTCAGGTAACTTGAACTTGAGTGATCTTTACAGAACCGTTGGAGTAGACGAAACCAAAAAATATATTATTGAGGAAATCCAAAATGTTTATGCTTCTCAAGGTGTACCTATAAATGATAAGCATTTAGAGATAATAGTAAAACAAATGTTCAATCATGTTAAAATTGAAGACCCGGGGGATACAGAATTTATGGCTGGGGAAATAGTTACCAGAGCGAGATTTGATGAAGAAGCAGAGAGAGTCATTGCCGGTGGTGGTACTCCTGCAACCGGAAAAATCACTATGTTGGGAATAACTAAAGCCGCTTTGTACACCGACAGCTGGATGTCGGCCGCATCTTTTATTCATACAAGCAATGTGTTGACCGAAGCCGCGTGCTCTGGTAAGGTTGATTACTTGTTGGGTTTAAAGGAAAATGTAATTATTGGTAGATTGATTCCAACAGGAGAAAGAGCGAGGTTAGATTAATATGCCAACTGTTAATCAACTTGTAAGAAAAGGTAGAAAAAAGAAGACGAAAAAGGCAAGTACCCCTGCTCTAAAGGAAGTTTTTAACACCAAAAAGAGAAGGGTGTCTAAGCATAATAGCCCGTTAAAGCGGGGAGTTGTACTGTTGGTAAGAACACAAACTCCAAAAAAACCTAATTCTGCTCTTAGAAAAGTAGCCAGAGTAAGATTGTCAAATAGAAGAGAAGTTACCGCTTATATTCCCGGTGAAGGGCATAATCTCCAAGAACACTCGGTTGTTATTGTAAAAGGAGGAAAAGTTCAGGATTTACCGGGTATAAAGTATGAAATAGTTAGAGGTACTGCAGATCTTGCGGGAGTTGAGAAAAGAAAGACATCCCGATCGATTTACGGTGTCAGAAAAACTAAGGAGAAAAAAGAATGAGGGGTAAAAGAGCAAAAAAAAGATCTATAGTTCCGGATTCGGTATACAAATCTAAAGTTGTCTCTAGAATGATAAATACCGTTATGGAAAGAGGGAAGAAAAGTTTGGCTGTTAAAATAGTTTATAGTTCTATGGAAAAACTTAGTGAAGATGAGAAAGAAAGATTGCGAATATTAGAGCAAGCCGTTAAAAATGTTATGCCACAGCAGGAAGTTCGTTCTAAAAGAATAGGCGGTGCTACATATCAGGTGCCGGTACCTCTAAGGCATGACAGATCCGAAGCTTTAGCAGTTAGATGGATAGTAGAAAGTGCTAAATCCAAAAAAGGAAAATCAATGGTAGAGAAGCTGTATACTGTTTTAAATGATTCTTATCAGAATACAGGCGACGCTATAAAGAAAAGAGATGAAGTTCACAGAATGGCTGAAGCTAATAGGGCTTTTGCTCATTTCGCAAGATTTTAAGAGGTTTAAATATGTCTGATACAATGGATAAAAAATATCCCTTAGAAAAAATTAGAAACATTGGAATTATTGCCCACATTGATGCGGGGAAGACTACTACAACAGAAAGAATTCTTTATTATACTGGGAAAACCCATAGAATTGGGGATATTGATGAGGGGAATACTCAAATGGATTGGATGGCTCAGGAAAGAGAAAGAGGAGTTACCATACAGTCGGCGGCAACAACTTGTTTTTGGAAAGACCATAGAATAAATATTATTGATACTCCGGGGCATGTAGA
>DAOSPG010000002.1:1835-3873 GCA_035374605.1 bacterium | reverse complement strand
TTGCCAATAGGGTTAGAAAATGATTTCAAAGGAGTAATAGATTTGGTAGAGATGAAAGCCTACGGATTTGAGGGAGATGATGGGAGTAATGTAATAGAATTTGAAATTCCCGACGAAATGATTGAAGATGCAAAAAAATATAGATCATTGCTTGTTGAGAAAATAGCCGAATCCGACGATGTTTTGATAGAAAAATATTTAAATGGAGAGGATTTAACTATTGAGGAAATAAAGACAGGTTTAAGAAAACTGACTGTAAAGGCTGAAGTTTATCCTGTTTTTTGCGGCGCTTCTCTTTCTAACAAAGGTGTTCAGAAATTATTAGATGGTGTTGTTGAGTATTTACCGTCCCCAAAAGACGTACCTGATATAGTTGGAGTTGATGTTGAATCAGGAGAACAAGTATCCCTAAAACCGGATGAGAATGGGCCTTTTGCAGCTCTTGCTTTCAAAATACAAACAGACCCCTACGTTGGGAGACTAACTTATTTTAGAGTTTATTCAGGAAAAGTTAATGCAGGATCTTATGTTTACAACTCTACTTCCGGAAAAAAAGAAAGGTTAGGGAGAATATTATTAATGCATGCAAATCACAGAGAAGAGATTAAGGAAGCTTTAGCGGGAGAAATTGTGGCTGGAGTAGGTTTGGAAGCATCTACAGGGGATACACTTTGTTCTGAAGATAATAAGGTTTTACTTGAAAAAATAAGTTTCTCTGAACCCGTTATAGGCATAGTAATAGAACCAAAAACTAAGGCTGATAGAGATAAGATGTCGCAAGTAGTAAAAAAGTTTTTAGAAGAAGATCCTACTCTGCAGATTAAAACTAATATAGAAACAGGTCAGACTCTTTTGTACGGTATGGGGGAGCTTCATTTAGATATTGTGGTGGATAGAATGAGAAGAGAGTTCAATTTAGAGATAAATACAGGAAAACCTCAGGTTGCTTATAGAGAAACTATCAGAAATGCTGTAGAGAAAGAAGGAAAGTATATAAGACAATCGGGAGGAAGAGGACAGTATGGTCATGTTGTTATTAAATTAGAGCCTTTAGGAAGAGGAGAAGGAATAAAATTTGTGGATAAAATTGTTGGGGGAGTAATTCCAAAGGAATATATTCCGGCGGTTGAGAAGGGAGTAAAGGAGGCCGCTGAAAGTGGTGTAATAGCGGGATATCCGTTGGTAGATTTTCAGGTTACACTTTTTGATGGTTCTTTTCACGAAGTTGATTCTTCCGAGATGGCTTTTAAGATGGCTACCATTGAGGCAATGAGAGAAGCTCAGAAAGCCGCGGATACGTTTTTACTTGAACCAATAATGAAAGTTGAAGTCATAACCCCCGAAGAATTTATGGGAGATGTAATTGGAAATCTATCTTCAAAAAGAGGGAAAATTGAAAGCACAGAACAAAAAGGAAACGCTAGAATTATTTCAGCTAAAGTTCCTTTGGCTGAAATGTTTGGATACGCTACTGAACTTAGGGGCTTAACTCAGGGAAGGGCTTCATTTATTATGGAACCGAGCCATTATGAAGAAGTTCCTACGAGTATTGCTGAAGGTTTGGCAAAAGATAACATAAGGCACTGATTATTTGTGATTATGCTAAAAGTCTTGATTTTTTTATTTTAATTTGATTAACTATCACTTGCTTTAGTAAATGTTTTCAGGCTAACATAACACTATTCCGAACGGAAGCGAGTGTTCTTTGAAGAGTAATTTGAAGAACCTTCGCAAACGTACAGAATGATGTTATTCGGCCGCAAAAAAGTAATTTATTTACTGAAAGGAAAATTAAAATGCCAGAATTCGTAAGAAATAAGGAACATTTAAATATTGGTACTATCGGTCATGTTGACCATGGTAAAACCACTTTAACATCGGCTATTACGAAAGTTCTCGCCGATAAGGGTCTAGCTAATTTTAGAGCATTTGAAAGTATTGATAATGCTCCTGAAGAAAAAGAAAGAGGTATAACTATCAACATTACACATGTTGAGTATGAAACAGAGAAGAGACACTATGCTCACATAGATGCTCC
>DAOSPG010000002.1:0-1735 GCA_035374605.1 bacterium | reverse complement strand
GATAAGCCATTTTTAATGCCTGTTGAAGATGTATTTACGATTTCCGGAAGGGGAACTGTTGTTACCGGAAGAATTGAAAGAGGCGTTGTTAAAATAAATGATGAAGTAGAAATAGTTGGTATAAGGGATTTAAAAAAGACTATTGTAACCGGAATAGAAATGTTTAAGAAATCTCTAAAAGAAGGTCAGGCAGGGGATAATGTAGGTGTGTTGTTAAGAGGCATTGAAAGAACGGATGTTGAAAGAGGTCAGGTTTTGGCAAAACCCGGAACAGTTAAACCACATGTGGAGTTTGAATCTGAAGTCTATGTTTTGTCTAAAGAAGAAGGTGGAAGACACAAACCATTTTTCTCCGGATATAGACCTCAATTCTACATAAGAACCACTGATGTTACCGGAGAAGTTGCTCTTCCCGAGGGAGTTGAAATGGTACTTCCCGGAGACAATGTTAAAATGACGGTGAAACTCATTACCCCCGTTGCTTTAGAGGAAGGGATGAGATTCGCAATTAGAGAAGGTGGCAGCACAGTTGGTCATGGAGTTGTAACAAAAATTATTGCTTAATTGAGATAAGGTTTTAGGAGGGCCCGCCGAAGGCGGGCCCCAACGTTTTACCGTATATTACTTTGTTATGTATTTAGGGTACTTTATGTTTAAATAGTTTTATGGCTAAAGCAAAAGCACAGAAAGATACTAAAATAAGAATAAAACTTAAATCCTATGATAGTAGGATAATTGATCTGAGTTGTTCAAAAATTGTTGATACAGCAATAAGAACAGGTGCTAAGGTCGTTGGGCCCGTCCCTCTTCCAACAAAGGTTGAAAGGTTTACAGTTATCAGAGGTCCGCATATAGATAAAAGATCCAGAGAGCAGTTTGAATTGAGAACTCATAAAAGAGTAATAGATGTGCTGAATCCTACTCAGTCAACTATTGAGACGTTGTCAAAATTGAGCTTACCGGCAGGAGTTGGAATTTCAATAAAAATGTAGTATCCTTGTTTACCAATAATTTATTGGTATGTCTAGGTTTTAATACAAAATTAATGATAAATATAAAAATATAAGGAAATTTTTTAAAAAGGGTAAAGTAGGCAGGCGCCCTTTGGGCGCTAATTTTTTTGAAATTTTAGGCTTTAATTGGTTTTGGAAAGTTTAAAAGGAATGTATTGGATAGATTGGGTTTTAAGATAGAAAATAAAAATAATTGGAAATAAGTCTAAAAATAAGAAAGTAGGAAAATTAAAAAGTTAAAAATGGATAAATTAACGGGAACAAAACTAAATATGACTCAGGTTTTTGGTGAAAATGGTAAAGTAACTCCTGTTACTGTTGTTTTATGTGATTCCGATATTTCATCGGAAATTGAAAACAGGAATGTAATAGTTAGTGGAAAATCCAAAGGAAAAGGTTTCACCGGAGTTATGAAAAAATGGGGTTTCCATGGCGGTCCTGCTACAAGAGGACAAGGAATAAAAGCTAGAACACCGGGATCAATTGGTTCTCAAACTCCGGGTAGAGTTTTAAAAGGAAAAAAAATGGCAGGAAGAGCAGGAGGTAAAAAAATATCAATAAAGGGTTTAAGAATTGTAAAAGTTCTTCCTGATCTTAAGCAAGTTATGATTTCCGGACCAATACCCGGAGCTAGAAATTCAAAAGTGGAAATAAAATTTATTGAGGATAAAAATTAAATTATTTTAAAATATGAAATTAGATGTATTCAACCTTAAAGGTGA
>DAOSPG010000001.1:48334-51588 GCA_035374605.1 bacterium | reverse complement strand
GATTTTGAAGTAAGATCAAATATTCTTCTAATTAAAGATACTTTATCTCAAGCTGACGAATACGCTCCGGACATAAAAAAAGCTCTGCAGATTGTTCCCGGCGTTTTGGCTGTGGGAACCCCTACAAAAAGATACATGATTATTATGCAAAATGATAAAGAAATAAGACCGACAGGGGGTTTCATGACTAATTACGCTACTTTCAAAATGACAAATGGTCTTTTGGATTCCGATTTTACTTCCAAAGATATGTATAGCATTGATTTGGAATTGGACAAGATAGATTCTTACACTGATTTTCCTGATCCGCCCGCACCTTATGGAGATCTATTGAAAGTTGAGAGATGGTACGCCAGAGATATGAATTTTTCTCCTGATTTTGTGACTTCAATGGATCAGTTTATGACGTATTACAATATGGCAGGTAGAATTAATGGGTATGTAGAGATTAAACCTGTAGATGGTATTTTTGCTATTGATACTTACGTTATCTCCGAGCTTTTAGAGGTGACGGGGCCTGTAACAGTGAACGGGACTACATATACAAAAGATAATGTTGTTTTAGAACTTGAAAAAATTGCTTCCCTTGCTTTAGCTGAGCAAGCCAATAGAAAAAGAGTTCTTGGAGATTTAATGGAGGGAATGTTAAAAAATGTTTTTGAATCCGAAAGTAACATATGGCCGAAATTGATTGATAAAGGTGTAGATTTAGCTATTAGAAAACACATCTCAATTTATATATTTGATCCGGAAGCGCAAGCCTTAGTTGAAGAATACAATTTAGGGGGACGTATAGAAGAGAATGTTGATGGGGATTATTCTATGGTTGTTTCAACTAACCTTGGTGGAGATAAAACCAATTGGTTCACGACAAAAGAAGTTTCCCACACATTAGAAAAGCAAGGCGATAGATGGTTAAGGACTGTGAAAATTAAGTACCACTACAACGAACCCGATCCAGAATATGGCGCTTTGGTAAAAAGATTTAAAGATTGGGTTAGGGTTTATGCTCCTGTGGGTTCGGAGCCTGTTTCAGTAGAGGGATCCGAAGCTATTGCATATAATTTAAGTGACCAGGAAAGAAATAAGGTGTGGTTTAGCGGTTATCTTGAACTAGGTCCCGGAGAATCGAAAGAAATTACATTCAAATACTATGTTCCTAATGAAGTTGTAGGGGATGTTTATAAATTGAACATTCAGAAACAATCCGGGATAGACAGGGAAAAACATACAGTTACCTATGGAAATGAAACAAAAGAAATAGAGTTAAGCAAGGACGCTGTTGTTGAGATAAAAAAACAATAACATCGGGGGTATGAAAAAATATAATACCAAGGCGATAGTTTTGAAAAGTGTTAAGTACAAAGACGCTGATAAAATTTTCACTCTTTTTACTAAGGAATACGGAAAGATATCTGCTATTGGAAGAGGAGTTAGAAAAATAAACTCAAGGAGAAGCGGCAATCTTGATACTCTAAACTACGTATCGGTAGGTATTTACGAAAATAATCTTGAGTTTAAAAATATTGAGGAAGTAAAAGTAATAGAATCTTTTAGGAATTTGAAGCGAAATTTAGGGAAATCCACAAAGGCTTATTACATTATTGAATTAGTTCATAAATCTATAGAAGAAGGAGAGCAATCCCCCGAAGTTTTTGATTTATTATTGAAGTGTTTAAGAGCTCTTGAAAGAAACGGTTATTCGGGAGCTCTTTTTGTTAGCTATTTTGAAATGAATTTAATGAAATTAATAGGTTACCAAATGACTACTGATAAATGCGAAAAATGTCAGAGAGTTTTAGATGATTCGTGGCAAAAATATTACTTTGATATTGAAAACGGAGGTTTAGAGTGTGAGAATTGCTCTAAAAACGGAGTTGAAATATCCATGGAAACAGCTCTATGTATGCAACCCATATTTGATGGGAAATTAGATAAAAAAATGAAAAAATCAACAGAAGAGGTGGATAAGTTAATGAAAATGTATATTGGAAGAAAATTAGAGAGAAAATTTAAAAGTTTGGAAATAGAAGATTAATATGATGATATACTTCTAATATGAGAGATATTGAAGATTTACAGCAAAAAATAATTTCTTTGTGTAAAAGAAGAGGGTTTGTTTATCCCGGATCGGAGATTTATGGGGGTTTGGCCAATACTTATGATTACGGTCCTCTCGGGTCTTTGATGATGAGGAATATACAAAATCTTTGGTGGGAGAATTTTATTACAAAAAGATCTGATATGTATGGTTTAGACACTGCGATTCTTATGGCTCCGGAGGTTTGGATTGCTTCCGGGCATACAGCGAATTTCAATGAAGTTTTAGTGGATTGTAAGAATTGCAAGCAGAGAACAGGAGCAGAAAAGTTAATCCAAACTTTTTTTGAGGAATCAGGTAAAACCGTTATCGTTGAGGGAAAAACACCTGAGGAATTAGAAAAGATAATTTTAGAAAATAAAATCCCTTGTTCTGAGTGCGGAAGTATAAATTGGACAAAGCCAAGAAAATTTAACAATCTTTTTGAAACTCATATTGGAATCGTTCCTGAAAATCAATCTCTTGTTTATTTAAGAGGAGAGTTAGCTCAAGGTATGTTCGTAAATTTTAAGAATGTATTAGATTCTCAACGACCAAAACTTCCATTTGGGCTTGCGCAAGTAGGGAAAGTTTTTAGAAATGAGATCACCAAAGGAAATTTTATTTTTAGAACTTTAGAATTTACTCTTATGGAATTTGAGTATTTTTTCAATCCAAACGCTCAAAAGTGGGAAGAGTTGTTTGATTATTGGAAGAAAGAAATGAAAGATTGGATTATTTCTCTGGGAATTCCAGAAAATAGATTACGATGGAGAACACATACTGATGAGGAAAGGGCTCACTATTCTAAAAAGACGGAAGATTTGGACTTTGAGTTTGCTGTGGGATTCAAGGAAATGTTTGGTATTGCTTACAGAACGGACTTTGATTTAAAAAATCATATGGAAAAATCCGGAGCTGATTTGAGATATTTTGATTCGGAAACGGGAGAAAAGTTTATTCCGCACGTTGTAGAACCGACTTTCGGCTCTTCAAGAATATTCTTAGCGCTTTTAACTGAAGGATACTCCGAAGAAAAGGAAAGGGTAGTTTTGAAACTGGACAAAAGAGTTGCTCCATATAGAGTAGCCGTTTTTCCTCTTGTAAAAAATAAAGAAGAATTGGTAAAAAAAGCGAAAGAGATTTATGAAAATCTTATGAAAAAAGGTTTTTC
>DAOSPG010000001.1:41399-48234 GCA_035374605.1 bacterium | reverse complement strand
GTTATACCCGGAAATCTAAAAGATTACGCAAAAATAGATAAAAAAGCGGTGGTAATAGGAGCGGGAGATCATATAGAAATATGGGATTTTGATACTTGGGAAGATTATTCGCAAAGGATTTCGCAAATTTTATCTGCCTAAAAGGTAATGAAGTACCACGAGCCCGTACTTTTAAAAGAAACGATAGAAAACCTAGATGTTAAGGAGGGGGGAAAATACATTGATGCCACTTTAGGAGATGGGGGACATTCGTTAGAAATACTTAAAAGAGGCGGATATGTACTTGGATTAGATGTTAACGAAAAATCTTTAAAGAGGGCTCAACTTAGAATAAAAAAGGAAGGCCTTGATGAAAGATTTAAGGGTGTTTTGGGGAACTTTAAAAATATAGAAAAAATAGGAAAGGAAAATGGTTTTGAAAAAGTAAACGGAATTGTTTATGACCTTGGCTACAGCTCGTATGAATTAGAAGAGCTGGGTTTGGGATTAAGTTTTCAAACCGATGAGACTTTAGACATGAGATTGAGCAATTCTTTAGGCGTAACAGCTGCGGATTTGCTCAATTCCCTTAATGAGAAGGACATTGCAAAGTTAATATACGAGTACTCTGACGAAAAGATGTCTAGAAAAATTGCTCGGGAGATAGTAAAAACTCGTAGTTTGAAGAGGATACAGACCACAAAAGATCTTGTGGAAATAATAAATTCTGTTTCTTATCCAGGCTACGAACGAGGTAGGATAAATCCTGCCACAAGAACCTTTCAGGCTCTCAGAATCGTCGTTAATGACGAAATAGAGAACCTGAAAAAATCACTGCCTCAGGCCGCGCGCCTATTGCTGCCTGGTAGTGTGATCGTACTGATCACCTTCCATTCTTTGGAAGATAAAGTGGCTAAGGAATTTAGCCGCCGCGCGCGGCCTAGTATAAAAGAGGTTTATGAAAAGCCTCTCAGACCTTCTGAGGAGGAGATCGAAAGAAATCCTCGCAGTAGAAGCGCAAAATTGAGAGTTTTTAGAAAAAATGCCTAGAAAAAAGTTAGAAAAAAAATTTAAATTGATATTTCTTTTTTCCATATTTATTTTCATTTCAAGCGTCGGTTTTAAATTTTACCTGTGTAGTGTTGTTACTATAAAAAATAGTGAGTTTGAACAGGCCTTTTTGAGAAAAAAAGAACTTGAAGAAGATATAAATAAATTGAGATCTCAAAGCGCTTATTTATCCAGTATTGGTTCTATCGAAAAAAGAGCAAAGGAATTGGGTTTTGTTGAAATGAGCGAAATGTTGGCTTCCTTAGAATTATCAACTTCCGATCAGGTTGCAATTTTGCAATAATTCTTTCCGGTTTTTTAAATTTTGTTTGAATGATACAGGGTTTGCTCTTGAATTTTTCTTTTTTAAAATGTTTCCTTTAAATAATGTAAAATATTGAAGATATGAGTCCTAAGAGAAAAAAAGGGAAAAAATCGGAAAATTGGCGTATTGAAATTTCTTTTTTGTTTTTCTTGTTTTGTTTTGTTTTGGTAGTTTTAAGACTTTTCCAAATTCAGATTCTTCAACATGGAAATTATAAAACCCTTGCCGAAAATCAGTATTCATACCAATCGGATATACCGGCAAAAAGGGGGGATATATTAAGTTCGGATGGATATATTTTAGCGGGGGCTAGGAGTAATTATTTGCTGTTTGGAGAACCGAAAAAAATTGAGGAGCCTGAAAAAATCGCCAATGAACTTGCTGAGTTATTTACTTCCGTGAGATTTAAGAGTTCTGAGAATTTGGAAAATTTATCAGAGGAAAGCGCTTTGGAAGTTAGTTTAGAAAAAGAAGATAACGGCGATGGGCATTTAGAGATGAGTAAGGAGGAGATGTTTAAAAAATATTTTGAAGATTTTAATAGTTCTTTGTCGTCAGATTTGTTTTGGGTTCCTCTTGTTAGAGATGTCACCCCCGAAGAAAAAATATTGATTGAAAATAGTAATTTAGAAGGTTTGGGTTTTGAAGAATATCCGGTTAGATTTTATCCCGAAGGAAATTTAGCAAGCCATGTTCTTGGGTTTGTTGGGAGCGATGAGAGTGGTGAGAAAGTCGGTTATTCCGGAGTTGAGGGAGAGTTGAATGAAGATTTAAAGGGAAAACCGGGTAAATTAATGGAAGAAACAGATGCCTTGGGGAGACCGATTTTGATGGGGAAATATAAAAGAGTAGATCCCGTCCAGGGAAGAGATGTTGTACTTACAATAAACAGAGCAATTCAGTACATGGTGGAAAAGAAGTTAAAAGAGGGTGTTGAAAAATATAATGCTCTTACGGGTACAGTTATAGTAATGAACCCATCAACAGGTGATGTAATTGCTTTGGCAAACTATCCTACGTATAACCCCGAAAATTTTAATGAGGAAGAGAAAATTGATGAGAAAACGGGCAGGAAAAATATAGAAAAAAAGAACTTGGCTATTGCCGATACTTATGAACCCGGTTCAGTTATGAAACCTTTAACCATCTCTGCTGCAATAGATTTAGGAATTGTAACTCCTGAAACTACTTTCGTTGATAATGGCCCTGTTAATTATTCAGGTTATTATATTGATAACTGGAATCATGAACACTACGGAGTTCAAAATATAGTTCAGCTTCTTCAGAAATCAAATAATATTGGGGCGGCATGGGTGGGCCATCAGGTTGGAAAAGATAATCTGTATAAATATTTATCGGATTTTGGCATAGGTTCAAAAACCGGGATTGATTTACAAGGGGAAGATACAGGAATGTTAAGAGATAAAGAAAAGTGGACTGATATAGACCTTGCAAATATTTCCTTTGGTCAGGGAGTCTCTGCCACTCCATTGCAAGTTCTTAATGCTTTTAATGCTATTGCTAACGGAGGTTATCTTGTGAAACCGAAAATTATTTCAAAAATAGTTGACGGGGAAAGAGAAATTGAAATTCCTGCTAAAAGTGTTAGAAAGGTGATTTCAAAAGAAACTTCTGATACTATGGTAAATCTTCTTGAAGAGGCGGCAGAAGGAGGGGAAGCTAAATTTTTCATCTTAAAGGATTATAGAATTTCAGGTAAAACGGGGACTGCACAGATTCCTGAGGAAGGGAAATATTCCGAAGATAGGACAATAGCCACTTTTGCAGGTTTCCCTACTGTTTCAAAATCTTTTTCAATGATAGTACGTCTGGAAGAGCCAAAGGAATCTATATATGCTTCCGAAACTGCTGTCCCTTTATGGATGGATATTGCATCCGAATTAATGAAGTTTTATGAAATAACTCCTGATAATTTAATTAAAGCCACATCTAAAGAATAAATTTACACAATAATTTTAGTAGAAACCGGATCTGTTAATTATATTTTTGGCTAAAAATTGGAAAAAATCACTAATTTCTATTTTGAGTAGATATTAATATCTTGTTTTCTATCTCTTTTGTAATATCTTTTATTTGTGAATACGAGAGATATAGGTTGGGGAGCGGAACGACGCGCTGTTAAATATCTCAAAAGCAGGGGCTACAAAATTTTGTGTACCAACTGGACTTGTTATGCCGGCGAAATAGACATAGTAGCTTACAAGGAAAGGATCACGTTTATAGAGGTTAAATCCGCTTTCAGCGGATTTTGTAGCCCCTGCGAACAGTTTAACTTTAGAAAGAAAAAGAATCTAATCAGAGCTATCAACAACTTTCTATTAAAAACCTATCCTCCGGATTTGCCGATGCCGGATTATCAGGTTGATCTTATTTGTGTAAGCAGGAATCCCAATAAGAAAAAAGGAATTGTCATTTCTCATTATTCAGATGTTTTGGAGAGTATTTGAGAATTTGCTTTTTTTGTTCTACGATTTACTTACTTATTTATTTCTTGTAATATTATTTATATGCCTAAGAAGATTTTGTTCGTTGAAGACGACGAAGGTTTTTACAACATATTTTCTGTTCCCTTAAAAATGAAGGGATATGATGTATTAAGAGTCAGCGATGGAAGTTCTGCAGTTGATAAAGTTATTGTTGAAAAACCCGATTTAGTCCTTTTGGACATTGTCTTACCCGGTACCAGCGGTTTGGATGTCTTAAAAGAACTTAGAGAAAGAGAGGAAACCAAATCGGTATTTGTTGTAATGTTAACTAACTTCGGAAATGATGAAAACATATCAAAGGCTATGGAATACGGCGCTAATGATTATTTGATGAAATACAACATAGTGCCATCCGAACTTCCCGATAAGATAGCTTCTTTTTTGGGGGAAGACCCGAATTTTAATATTAAAGTAACAGAACTTTAACTGCCCTTATGGAACAAACAACAGTATTGAATATTTTAGTGATTTTAGAGTCTATTCTTCTTTTGGTTATATCTTTTATTCTTTTTTCCAAGACCAGAAATCTTACTAAATTAAAGAAGTATGAAGAAGAGATTATAAAAATGAAAGCTAAAAATGAGGCTAAAATGGGAGATTTTTTACCCATTCTCGTCCATGAATTAAGGTCCCCCCTTTCGGTGATTAAAGGTGCCGCCGATCTTTTGATGAAAGAAGTAAACGGTCTTTCCGCCGATCAAATTCACACACTTTTAAATCAAATAAAATCTTCTTCTAATAGTTTGTTGGATATGGTAGGAAGTATCCTTGATGTTTCAAAAATGGAAAGTGGGAAGTTCGAAGTTAATAAGTCTTTCAATAACATGGAAGTAGTTTTAAAAGAGGTGTGTTCTTATTTTGAACCATTAGCTAAAGTGAGGGGTTTAACTATCGAATGCCAAATTGATAAAACTATTATGAATTTTAGTTTTGATGCGGAGAGAATAAAACAGGTAGTTGGAAATCTCATTTCCAATGCAATTAAGTTTAGTCCTGAGGGTGGGAATATCATTGTGAGCTCAAAAAAAGTCGGGTCTGATTGCCAGATTTCGGTTTGTGATACGGGTGTTGGTATAAAAGATAGCGAAAAGCCATTGTTATTTCAAAAGTTTTATCAGGCTTCAAATCAGGATGGAATAAAAAAAGGCACTGGATTGGGTCTTTATATTTCAAGAGGTATTGTTGAAGCTCATGGCGGAAAAATATGGGTAGAAAATAATGTACCTAAAGGTTCCAAATTTATTTTTACAATCCCTATGAATTAGCCTTGGAAGTTTTCTGCCTTTCCCTTTTTATAAATTAAAAAACCCGAACTTTTTTGAATCTTTAAAAGTAAGTTATTGCTCCCGGGGTTTATCAATGCTAACATTTTTGTTATGAACAGAAAAACTGCCCACGCCCTTTGGTTTAAAGATATTGATAAAAACGACATTCCTTTGGTCGGTGGAAAAGGAGCTAATCTCGGTGAACTGGTAAAAGCAGGAATACCCGTTCCGGACGGATTTGTTGTTACTGCAAAAGCCTATTTTGATTTTATTAATTCCACTTCTATCAAAAGAAAAATAATGACCGAATTAGATGGTCTGGATGTTGAGGATTCAGATAAGTTGATGGAGGCGTCCGAAAGGATAAAGCTGGCAATAATGCAGGCTGATATTCCCAAAGATATAGTAGAGGAAATAAAAAGTTTTTATATGGAATTGTGCGGTGAAAGTGACAAGTATGTTGCAGTTCGTTCTTCTGCTACAGCAGAGGACTTGATTGAGGCTTCTTTTGCCGGTCAACAAGAATCTTTTTTAGAAATTAAAGGTTGGAAAAGTGTTGTTAGTCATGTGCAAAAATGCTGGGCTTCTCTTTTTACCGCCCGTGCGATATTTTATAGGACGGAAAATAAATTTTCTCATTTGAAGGTTGGTATAGCTGTTCCTGTTCAATTAATGTGTCAGTCCGAAGTTTCCGGGATAATGTTTACTGTAAATCCTGTTACGAATAATAGAGATGAGATTTCGATAGAGGCGGCATATGGACTTGGTCAGCCGATTGTCTCCGGGGAAATAACTCCGGATCAGTATGTAGTCAGCAAAAAAACAGGAAAAATAGTTTCCAGAATCGTAGTTCCTCAGGATTGGCAGCTTACTATTGATGGTAAAACTCCTGTATCTACAAAATACAAAAAGAAACAAAAATTAACTAATAAACAAATTGTTGAATTGGCTGAAATCGGGTTGAAGATAGAAGAACATTATGGAACTCCTCAGGATATAGAATATGGGGTAGAGAAAGGAAAGATTTTAATAGTTCAGTCCAGGCCGGTTACAACTCTGATTCAAAAATCCAACAATGTAGTTATTGATAAAGACGTGAAGGCTAGGTTTTTATTGGAAGGCTTAGCCGCTTCTCCCGGTGTTTTTTCAGGAAAAGTGCAGATAATTAAAAATCCAAAAGAAATAGGAAAAGTAAAGGAAGGTGATGTTTTAGTTGCGGAAATGACTAATCCTGATTATGTTCCTGCTATGAAGAGAGCAGGGGCTATAGTTACCGATCTTGGCGGTAGAACTAGTCATGCTGCTATTGTAAGTAGAGAGCTCGGTGTTCCGGCGGTTGTCGGAACATTGGATGCCACAAAGATGCTTTCAAACGGTGAAGTTATAACTGTGGACGGGAATTTGGGAAAAGTTTATGAAGGAGATATAACAAAAGTTGTAAGCTCAGTTGAAAAATCTGATGTTAATTTAAATAAGATAAAAACCGCAACTAAAGTTTATGTTAATTTGGCAGAGCCCGAACTTGCAAAAGAAATGGCTTCCAGAAATATAGATGGGGTAGGTCTTTTGAGAGCTGAGTTTATAATTGCTAATATAGGCACTCATCCAAAAAAATTTATTAAAGAGGGTAAGAAAAAAGAATTTATTGCTGCTCTTGCCGACGGGCTTGAGAAGTTTGCAGATGCCTTTAATCCCCGACCGGTTGTTTA
>DAOSPG010000001.1:38976-41299 GCA_035374605.1 bacterium | reverse complement strand
TTGCCGACGGGCTTGAGAAGTTTGCAGATGCCTTTAATCCCCGACCGGTTGTTTACAGATTTACAGATTTTAAAAGCAATGAGTACGCTAATTTAAAAGGGGGGAAAGAATTTGAAACTGACGAGCCTAATCCTATGCTCGGTTATAGAGGTGTTTCCAGGTATATCAAAGACATTGATGTTTTTGAAATGGAGTTGGAAGCTATAAAAATAGTAAGGAATAAAAAAGGATTGAAAAACCTTTGGGTAATGATGCCTTTTGTTAGAACTGTACAAGAATTAAGAGAGGTAAAAAAGATTGTTTCTGCTTCCGGTTTAAGGAGAAGTGGGACATTCAAGTTTTGGATGATGGCAGAAATACCCTCAAATGTGGTACTACTAGATGATTTTATTGATGAGGGCATAGATGGTGTTTCCATTGGTACTAATGATCTTACTATGCTTATTTTAGGAGTTGATAGAGACAACGAGAAAGTTGCTGATATTTATGATGAAATGAATCCTGCTGTTTTGAAATCTCTGGAAAAAATAATAAAAACCTGCAAGAAAAGAGGTGTTACGTGTTCTGTTTGCGGACAAGCACCTTCCGTCTTTCCGGAACTTGTAGAAATGATGGTTGATTGGGGTGTTACTTCCGTTTCTGTTAGCCCCGATGTAATAGAAAAAACCAGAGGGATAGTATATGAAGCGGAGAAGAAAGTTTTGAGCGGAGGAAAGAAAAAATAATCTCTGAAGTTTATATGGCAAAAATAGATAATATTAGATGTCAGAAAATTTTGGATTCCAGAGGAAACTGGACAATAGAAACAAAAGTAATTCTTGATGATGGTTCTGTTGGTGTGCAGCCCGTCCCTTCAGGCGCTTCGGTTGGAGAAAATGAAGCTGTGTATGTAGATGTGGATAAGGCGTCGGATTTTGTTTCTACCACAATAAATGATGTTCTTGTAGGAAAAAATCCTGCAGATCAGAAATTAATAGACGAAACATTGATAAAAATTGATGGAACTTCTAATAAGGGAAGAATAGGAGCCAATAGTATAGTTTCGGTTTCATTAGCCTGTGCCCGGGCGGCCGCCCAATCTTCGGGTGTTGAGTTATACCAATATTTAAGCTTTATTTTTTCAGGAAAACAAAAACTTAGCGGGGAGTTAAAATTCCCTACACCTATTTTTAATATTATAAATGGCGGTGAACATGCTAAGAACAGACTGTCTTTTCAGGAATTCATGGTAATACCGGCTTTAAATATTCCCTATAACAAAGCTCTTCAAATGGGATCAGTAATATATAAAGATTTAAAGAACCTTTTACTGGATGAAGATTTTGAAACAGGGGTTGGCGATGAAGGCGGTTTTGAACCACGTGAGTTATCAGCCCGAACGGCTTTGGATTTTCTTGAAAAGGCGGCTTCTGTGCAATACGATCCCGGGAACGATGTTTTTTTTGGATTAGATATTGCGGCAGGGTCTTTTTACAAAAATGGAAAATATCTCATTAGCGAGGAAAACTTAAGTTTAAGCTCGGATGAGGTTATAGATTACTATGAAAAACTATTTTCCGACTACAAAATTATTTATTTAGAAGACCCGATGTTTGAAAGAGATGAATTTGGTTGGACTAAGTTTTTCAAAAGAAATTCAAAAAAATATATGATAGTAGCAGACGATTTAGTTGTAACAAACCCCAAGATTCTTGAAAGAATATCTAAAGAAAAAATGGTCAGCGCAGTTATCGTAAAACCGAATCAAATCGGGACTTTAACAGAAACTTTTGAGTTTATAAAAATTGCAAGAAAAGCAAAAATGGATGTTGTAATTTCTCATAGGAGTGGGGATAACCCCGACTCTTTTATATCCGATCTTGCGGTTGCGGTGGATGCGGAGTTTATTAAATCCGGAGCTCCTGCCAGGGGAGAGCGCGTAGCCAAATACAATAGACTTTTGGAAATTTTTTACGGGTTTTAATTGAGGTTAAGTTGAACTGATTAAACTAAGCGGCTTTTAATCATTAATTTTTAATCACGTAAGCCGCGTAATCCTGTCCCAACGGAGTTTCTAATTTTGCGGTTGTCTCATTATCTAGATTTTCAAAATATTTTCTAAAACCTCTTATGGAGTTGCCATGGCAGGATATTGCCACTTTTAGATTTTTTCCTTTTAGTTCGGAGGTTAGTTCATCGCAGAAATCGGCAACTCTTTTGCATACCATTTCTATACTCTCTCCGTTCGGTGGAATATAATCATAACTTCTTCTAATTTTCATTAATTCCTCAGGATCTTTCAGTTGAATATCCATTTTACTTTTTCCGGTTAAATCCCCATACG
>DAOSPG010000001.1:36310-38876 GCA_035374605.1 bacterium | reverse complement strand
TCAGGATCTTTCAGTTGAATATCCATTTTACTTTTTCCGGTTAAATCCCCATACGACCTCTCTCTTAATCTATTATCAATTTCGATGGGCAAATCCTTAGAAAATTTATTTTTTGATACAACTATTTTCATGGTTTCTACTGCTCTTACCTGCGGTGAGGATATTAATCTATCAAATTTTATATTTTTTAACTTTTCTGCCAGTACTTCAGCCTGTTTTTTTCCTTCTTTTGTTAATTTGGATTCTCTTGCCCCGCTGAATATAAAGTTAGCGTTATCTTTAGTCTGCCCGTGTCTGAATATATAAATAGTGGAAAATTCATCCGATTCTTCTTTGGGCATTTCATCCACTTTTTTGTAGTTTAAAAGATCTTTTGCTTCTTTTATCTTGTTGTTTCCATTGTTATTGCCGTTCTCCCCGCTTGAGAAAAATTTATTTCTTTGTTTATATCCCCACAAAAGAGCTACTATTATTAAGATGATTATTATTATTTCTCCTATGGTTTCTGATCTATTAAGACCACTTATAATTTCTTCGGAAGCTGCTAATCCGGTATATCCTAAATATAAATAACAAAGATTTCTTATTATTGTGCCAAAAAATGTACTAACAATGAAAGTTTTCATATTTATTTTTATTAAGCCCGATGTTATAGATATCGGAGAGCTCGGAACTACCGGAAGAGATCTCATAACGAACAAAATTACCCCGTCTCTTTTTGTACCGTTGAAATATTTGCCTATTTTTTCTATATCTCCGCTATTTATTCCTATAAATTTTCCAAATTTTGAAGTGAGTATGTCTTTAATTTTATCTGTTATCTTATAAAGAATCCAACCTCCGAAGGTTTTGCTTATAGCAGCTAAAATTGAGATAAAAATTATATAAGTTAATGCTTTTCCTTGAGCTTTGGTTATTGTTCCTGCTGTTGTCAAGACAAATGGGGAAGGAAGAGGTGCAATAAGTTCCTCTAAAAAAGTTCCAACAACAGTAAAAACCTCAAGAGGAACATGCCGGGCTAATTCCTCCAGTTGCGCTAACATCGATTCTATAAGGTTTGACATAACGATTTAAAATTCTACACTAGATAGAATATTAAAACAATTTTACTTGTATTGATGGTTTGAGAAAAAAAGTACAGAACTTTTCCAACATTATTAAAAGAGATTTATATATTTTGAAGTGTTTAAAAGTTAATTTTTATATCTTCTTACAATTCCGGTTACCACACCCTGAATTTTTACCTGGTTAGCATCAACTATTATCGGATCCATGTTGTCATTTGCCGGTTGTAATCTTATTTTCCCGTCTTTTTCTTTGTAAAATTTTTTTAAGGTAGCAAAATCTTTATCTATTAGTGCCACCACTATCTGACCGTTTTCCGCAGTTTCCTGCTGTTTTAATACAACATAATCTCCATCCATAATTCCCTCATCAATCATTGAGGATCCCTTTACCTGCAAAACGAAGCATCTTTTTGATTTTGATACCATGTCCGGGGAGACCATTACTGTGGCAAGATCATTTTCTATAGCTTCTATGGGTTCTCCCGCAGCTATATATCCAATCAAAGGGAGTTCTACTGCTGTTAGATTTGCGTTTATTGAATTATCTATTATTTCTATTCCTCTTACAGCCCCGTCATATTTTTTTATGATTCCCTTTTTTTCCAGTGCCTGCAAATGTTCGTGAACTGTAGCAAGTGAGGATAAGTTCATTGCATCGGCTATTTCCTGCAAAGTAGGGGAGCACCCATTTGTTTGTATATACTGAGAAATAAAATCCAAAATTTGTTTTTGTTTTTTATAAAGTGTTACGGGACTCATCTGACCTCCTTTAGTAAATTTAATTTACGTATTTTCTTCGTGTTTTTATAATACCGAAAATTATACGAAAATGTCAAGAGTTTTTGTGATATTATTTTTACGTGTTTAAACTTGTGTCGACATTCAATCCTACGGGCGATCAGCCTCAGGCAATAGAAAAATTAACCGAAAATATAAAATCCGGACTTAAGGATCAGGTTTTGTTGGGCGTTACCGGGTCCGGAAAGACTTTTGTTATGGCAAATGTAATAAAAAATCTGAACAAACCTGCCTTAGTAATTTCACATAATAAAACTTTAGCAGCCCAGCTTTATCAGGAGTTTAGAGACTTTTTTCCCGAAAACGCAGTTGAGTATTTTGTTAGTTACTATGATTATTACCAACCCGAAAGTTATATTCCTTCCACTGATACTTACATAGAAAAGGATTCTGCTATTAATGAAAAAATAGATAAGCTTAGACTTTCCGCCACTACTTCCCTTATGACCAGAAAGGATGTAATAGTAGTTTCTTCTGTTTCCTGTATTTATAACTTAGGATCTCCTGTTGAATACAGTAAAGTTGCTATAGAACTCCGTACCGGGATGAAATTAAGAAAAAATGATCTTTTAAAAAGACTTGAGCAAACTTATTATGAACGTTCGGATTATGATTTCAAAAGGGGAACCTATAGAGTTGTGGGGGAAATTATAGATGTTTTTCCTGCTTATCAGGATAAAGGGTTGAGATTGGAAATATTT
>DAOSPG010000001.1:24169-36210 GCA_035374605.1 bacterium | reverse complement strand
ATAACTATAGTTGATGAATCTCATATGACGATTCCTCAGATTAGAGGTATGTTCAATGGTGACAGGTCTAGAAAAGAAACGTTAATAGAATACGGTTTTAGACTTCCTTCAGCATTAGATAACAGACCGTTGAATTTTGATGAGTTTATGGAAAGAAAAGGAAAAAGTATTTATGTGAGCGCGACTCCTGATGAATGGGAAATAAGACAGTCCAACGGAAATATTGTGGAGCTTCTTTTAAGGCCGACGGGAATAACAGACCCCCAAATAACAATTTTGCCTATAAAAGGGCAGATAGACGATTTAATTTCAAGAATTGAAGAAAAAATATCTAAAGGACAAAGGGTTTTGGTGACCACATTAACTAAAAGAATGGCCGAAGAACTATCCGAATACTTGGCGGACAGGGATATAAAAGTAACTTATTTGCATTCCGACATAGATACCTTAGAGAGAACCGATATTTTAGATAATTTAAGAAAAGGTGAGTATGATGTTTTAGTTGGAATTAATTTGTTAAGGGAAGGTTTAGATCTTCCGGAAGTGGGTTTGGTCGCTATTTTGGATGCGGATAAAGAAGGGTTTTTGAGGTCCGAAACTTCTTTGATACAAACAATGGGGAGAGCCGCCAGACACGTGCAGGGAGAAGTGGTGATGTATGCCGATAATGTGACCGGAAGTATGAAAAGAGCAATATTGGAGGTTGAAAGGAGAAGGAATATTCAATTGGAATATAATAAAAAACACGGTATTTCTCCGCAACAAATTGTAAAACCTATAAGAGAGAAACTAATTGATCAGGAAATTGAGGAGCAGATAAGTGGGAAGAAGGAGGCGTGGGAAGACGTGGATTATAAACAACTTCCTCCGCCGGAGCTTAAGAAGGAAATTAAAAAATTAGAAAGTTTGATGAGATACGAAGCTGAGGTTTTAAATTTTGAAAAAGCTGCGGTTCTGAGGGATAAAATTAGAGAAATGAAAAAGAATATTTAACCTCTTTTTACCGCTATTTATTTGTTATTTATACTTTTTTATTTTTCTTCATACCCAAACAAAACCCGTAGACATATACTTGATATATCCTGTACAATAGTTTCCGTCATGAAAGATTCTATTTCACACATTTTAGTAAGGGGTGCGAGACAGCATAACCTAAAAAATATAAATTTGGACATTCCAAAAAATAAGATGGTTGTTTTTACGGGTGTTTCCGGCTCGGGGAAATCTTCTTTGGCTATGGATACAATATATGCCGAAGGTCAAAGGAGATATGTTGAGAGTTTGTCAGCATATGCAAGGCAGTTTTTAGGCGTGATGGACAAACCTGATGTGGATAAAATTGAAGGATTATCTCCTGCTATTGCAATAGACCAGAAAACTACGAGCAAAAATCCGCGTTCAACCGTAGGAACCATAACAGAAATCTATGATTTTTTAAGACTTTTGTACGCACGTGTCGGGCATCCTCATTGTCCAAATTGCGGAAGAGAAATAACGCGTCAGTCTCCGCAGGAAATAGTTGAGAAAATGTTTAGTATAATTTTCGAAGAAGCGGATTTTAAAACCGATAAAGGTGTTAGATTTATAATTTTTTCTCCTGTAGTTAAAGATAGAAAAGGGGAATTTTCATCTCTTTTTGAAAATCTGAAAAAACAAGGAATTGTCAGGGCTCGTATTGATGGTAGCATCAGGGATTTATCAGACGATTTTAATTTAATAAAAACAAATAAACATACAATTGACGCTTTAATTTCCCGGCATGTTTTAAATGAAAAAAAATTAAAAAAAGAAGAAGAAAAAAAGGATATTGAAAGTCAGATATTTCAATCTGTAGAAACTGCTCTAAGATTAAGCTCGGGGAATGTTTTGTTAACTATAGTCAGAGATAAATCGTTTGATTTTTCTCAGGATCCAAAAGAATTTGAAGACCATCTTTTCTCCGAAAATTTTGCTTGTCCTGTATGCAATATCTCTTTAGCGGAGATAGAACCGCGGATTTTTTCTTTTAATGCTCCGCAAGGAGCTTGTCCTTTTTGTGATGGGATAGGCACAAAACTTAGAATTGACGAGAACCTGGTTGTTAATCCTAAATTATCAATTTCAGAGGGGGGAGTTTTACCTTGGACAAGACTTTTTGAACATATAACTTGGACATCCAGAGTTATTAAAGCTGTTGCTGATAAATATAAATTTTCTCTCGATACCCCAATAGAGGAACTTAGTGAGGATGTAAGAAAGATTCTTTTTTACGGAGCAAATGGAGAAAAATTTAAAGTTTTTTATATAAGTAAAGAAGGCCAAAAAAGAAGTTTTGATGCCGGTTTTGAGGGGATAATTCCCAATTTGACTAGGAGATATAGAGAAACCGATTCTGATTATGTGAAATCGGAGATAGAAAAATATATGATAAAAGAGAAATGCCCTGTGTGTTTAGGAGCCAGGTTAAAAAAAGAGTCGCTATCAGTAACTATTGATGGAAAAAACATCAATGAAGTATGTAGCATTTCAATTATTGATGTTCAAAAATGGTTTGATTCTCTTCCAAATAAACTTAGTTCTAAGGAAAACAGCATCGCCACCACAATCTTAAAAGAAATAAATTATAGAATAAGATTTTTGGTGGACGTCGGTTTGGGGTATTTAACTTTAGGGCGTGGTTCATCCGAACTTTCGGGAGGAGAAGCGCAGAGAATTAGATTAGCTTCTCAAATAGGATCAGGATTAAGCGGAGTGTTGTATGTTTTAGACGAACCTTCGTTAGGACTTCATCAAATTGATCAGGGAAAATTAATTAAAACTCTTCATCAGCTTAGGGATTTAGGAAATACTGTTTTGGTTGTTGAGCATGATGCGGAAACTATGCTTAAAAGTGATTATATTTTTGATTTTGGACCCGGAGCAGGCGAACACGGCGGGGAAGTGGTTTCCGAAGGAACGCCTGAGCAAATAAAAAAAGATAAAAAATCTCTAACGGGAAAATATCTTTCAGGAGAATTAGTAGTCGGAGAGAGTTTTAGAAAAAAGGGATCTTTAGATTATTCATCTGAAGAAAGTTTCTCTATTAAGGAAAAGAAGAAAGCTCCGGAAAAAGTTTTAGTTTTAAAAGGAGCATCGGGAAGAAATTTGAAAAAAGTAAATCTCAAAATTCCACTGGGAAAATTTGTTTGTATAACCGGTGTTTCAGGTTCAGGTAAATCTACTTTAATAATGGATACTCTTTATGCGGGTTTAAGACAGGAATTTGGTTTAAAACTAGAGGAGAGGCCGGAACCTTTTGAGAGTATTGAAGGTGTAGAAAATATTTCAAATGTTATAGCTATAGATCAAAGTCCAATAGGCAGAACACCAAAATCCAATCCTGCAACTTATACAAAGGTTTTTGATCATATCAGATATCTTTTTTCGCAAACTCAGGAAGCAAAAATAAGGGGCTACGGTCCCGGAAGATTTAGTTTTAACGTTAAGGGAGGTAGGTGCGAGGTTTGTCATGGAGAAGGACAAATAAAAATAGAGATGCAATTCATGCCTGATGTATATGTTAACTGCGATGTATGTAAAGGAAAAAGATATAATTCCGAAGCTTTGGAAGTAGAGTATAAGGGAAAAAATATCGCCGATGTGCTTAATATGACGGTTGAGGAGTCATTAAAATTTTTTGAAAATATTCCCCAAATAAGAAAAAAATTAGAAACTCTTTATGATGTAGGTTTGGGATACATAAAACTTGGTCAACCTGCTCCTACGTTATCCGGAGGTGAGGCTCAGAGAGTTAAATTAGCGTTGGAATTATCAAAAAGATCTACCGGAAGTACGCTGTATATTTTGGACGAACCTACTACGGGACTTCACTTTGCTGATTTAGAGAATTTGATAGCTATTTGTAAGCGTCTTACAGCGAAAGGAAATACAGTTTTAATGATTGAGCATAATCTTGATGTAATAAGAAATTGCGATTGGGTTATTGATCTAGGACCTGAGGGGGGAGACGCCGGCGGTGAGATATTATTTGAAGGTACTGTAGAAGAATTAAAAAAGTGTGAAAAATCCTATACTGCTGAAGTGTTAAAGCATCTCTCTTCTGCCTCATCCATGTAAATAGTTTTTAATTTACATAAAATTTATTTTTGGATTTTATCACAGTTAATTTTCTGTAATAAAGACGGAGAATTTATTTCCGCGCAAATCCGAAACATCGATTTTATCTGTATCTTTTTTCACGTATATGTACGTTGAACTTTTTATAGGTAGAGTTTTTCCGTTAACTTCATAAATAGAGATATTTCCAATGTTTTCTACTTTCAATCTCATAAAACCTTTTATAGCTTGAAATGGATTTAGGTTAAAAACTTTTTTTATTTTTACATTTGGTTTAAATTCTTCATCAAAACTGGTTTGAGACAATGCTGTTTCAATTAATCTTTCATTGTTGTTAAATCTGTAGGTTCCGGCCGAAAAAGGATGTTCTGAGCTTAAACCTTTTGTAACAAAAGATAAATGACTGGTATCCGTTTTGGTAAAATAATCCATTCCTGAGGTTTTTCCCCATGTCGGGTCTATTTGTATCCACCCATAGTTCGGGTCGTAAAACTCAGCCCAGGAATGAAGATAGTCGCCTCCATTTAGATTTATTGAAATAGGTTTATTTTCTCCTTCGGATGCAAAAGCGTATCCATTTACTTCTCGCGCGGGTATACCCATTGCTCTTGATATTGTTATGAACAAATCAGTAAATTCCATGCAAGTATAATTTTCTTTTTGCAACAGGGCTTTTTCAGCTCCCTTTCTTTCAACCATACCTTTGCTTTGGGCCTCATAATCGTAGTTTAGATTTTGAATTACAAATTCATAGACTTTCTTTGCGTTCTGAATTACATTTAGATTTTCATTTTTTAGTTCTTGGGAAATTTGTTTAATATACTTGGATTCTGTTTCCCAATATTTTTGCTCTCTTGTATATTTTTTTACAATATCATTTGGTATATCTTTAAAAGTGCCTCCCGAATCTGGATTTATTTGCCTCCCGTATAATCTCGCTGTACCTACCAATTCTATTTCTAATTTATCTTTTGGTTTTAGAAAATAATATGCGATTACGTTTCCATCTCCGTCGATTTTTATTTTGCTCGGGTTAGGACTTATTTTTTTATAGCTAACGATTTGATAATTTTCTATATCTGAAGGAAAAGCAATTTTTTTGATTGCGGGAAGTATAGAATCGTTTTTTATTTGATATTTTATTTTAAAATTAACTGATTGATGGTCTCCAAAAGCCGCACTTATCCCCGTAGATTGAAAATTATTTTTTGTGAAAAGAAGAACAAAATTTTCCCCCTCATCTTTTTGTATTTCGGGTGTAGGGGAGATATAGACTTTATTTCCGAAAGATTTGGGAATTGATATCTTTACATCATATCTGGAAATTCCTTCAAAAGTTTGTATTTTTGGTATATATATATTCCATATTTCTCCTGATTTGACGGCAACGCTTTTAGTTTTATAGTTAAGTGATATTGTATTTTGCCTCCCTTTTCCGATAGTATAGTCTTTTATAGTTACCGATATCATTGTTTCCCCGTCTTTTTTCTCTACTTTGGGGTTTACTTCCTTTCCATTGGTTTGGGCTGACACATCATATATCTCCAATTGTTTCGCGGAAAAAGAATAAGTGGTCGGTATCACATCGTTTTGAATATTTGTGATAGTTGTTTTGTGTATTACATTAGTTTCTCCATTTTCGGAGATGTTGTATTCTAAATTATAATCAATTAAAAACTGCTCTTCCTGAGCAGGTTGAGCAAAAGATTTTCCGAAGAGGAAAAATATTGTTAACAATAATACTCCTGGTTTCAGTACGTAGTTTTTAAAAATATCTACCATCCTTAAAATGCTACAATAAGTGCGTGGAAACCTCAAATTTGGAAGAAAAATTGGAATCTCTCCCACAATCTCCGGGTTCTTATATTTTTAGGGATCGTTTTGGAAAAGTTATCTATGTTGGAAAAGCAAAAAATCTTAGAAATCGTGTTAGATCATATTTTTCTGTTGGTATTCCTAAGGATTTCAAAACATCAGAGCTTGTTAAAAGGATTAACGACCTCGAATTTATAAAAGTAGATTCAGACTTTGAAGCGGTAATATTGGAAGCGGAATTAATAAAAAAATACAAACCAAAATATAATATTGTCTTAAAAGATGATAAATCAAAGATTTATGTTGTAATAAGAAACGAGTCCGTAAAAGTATCGGGAAAAAATTACCGAATTCCTAAAGTAATTGCCGTTAGAAAACCCGAAATTATGGATAAAGATGAAGTTTTCGGTCCTTATCCTAACAATGTTGTAGCAAGAAATATTTTAAGTACATCAAGAAAAGTATTTCCTTTTCGTGATTGTAGTAATAGTAAATTTTCAAAGTACGCAAAAACAGGATCCCCCTGTCTTTATGGCCACATGGGTTTATGCACTGCCCCCTGCGTTAATTTAGATTCCCAGTTTATTCTTGGTTATAAAAAAAATATTTTAGGTTTAAAAAAACTTCTTTCCGGTAAGGTTTCCAGATTTATAGATAAAATAAAAAAAGAAATGGAAATAGATTCCCGTGAAGAGAAATTTGAAGAAGCTGCTAAAAAAAGAGATTTACTTGAGAAATTTTATTACGTGCAAAAAACTTTTAGAGAAGCGGAGGAATACATAAATAATCCATATCTGATTGATGACATCGGAAAAAGATCAATCGAAGATTTAAGAAACATGATTCCCCTTTTGAAAAAAATTTCTGTCAGAATAGAATGCTATGATATTTCTAATATTTCCGGTAAAGAAGCCGTCGGTTCTATGGTAGTTGCAATCAACGGGAAAATAGAAAAAGGAGAATACAGAAAGTTTAAAATAAAACTCAAACAAAAACCTGATGATTTTTCTATGATTTATGAAGTTTTATATAGAAGATTAAAAAGAGAAGCAGATGAAGGGAAAATTAAAAGCTGGGGAATTCCGGATCTTATAATATTAGACGGTGGCAAGCCTCAGGTTTCGGCGGGAACAAGTGTAATAAAAGATTTGAATTTGAATATTCCTATTATTGGAATTGCAAAAAAACACGAAACCATTGTTTACATTGAAAATGACAAGTTTGTAGAAAAGAATTTTCAGAAAGACAGTTTTGGAATGAAATTGATAATAAATCTGAGAAACGAGTCGCATCGATTTGCGCAAAGTTATCACCATTTGCTAAGGGAAAAGCTTCTTACAAAATAAATTTATAGTTTAGCAGTATTGGTTTATAATTTAGAAAGAATGAAGTTAATAATCAGAACTTTTTTATACTCAGCTTTAGCTCTTCGCGCAGCAGTATTGGTTGTAGGATCTCTATCCTATTCCAGCGTTAGTAATGCCTTTCTATTAATTTTAGCAATTTCTTTACTTTATTTCTTTCTAAAACCAATTATATCTATCGTTTCCCTTCCTACTAAAGGAAGTGTATTTTTTCTTATTTCCTTTTTATCTACTGCAATAGTTTTTTATGCTTTGAAAAGCACAATCCCCGAGATAGATTTTGTCCCCGCTACTTTAAGAAGTTTGAATATTTTCGGCTACGTGCTACCATCTAAAGAACTTGACGCATTTTGGTCTATGGTTTTTTCTGCTCTTGTAACAAGTACTGTTTATTTATTTTTAGAAAGTTTGTGTTGTAAAAAGTAGAATGTTAAATTTTGCAAAAACATTACAAATAATAATTTGCTTACTTTTGACCATACTGGTTTTGATTCAATCAAAATCTTCAGGTCTTTCTTCCAGTTTGAAAAACTCCTTTAATATGTACAGATCTTTAAGAGGGGTTGAGAAAGTTATATTTATTATGACTATTGTTTTAGGTTCTTTGTTGGTAATTAATTCGCTTCTGATAGTATTTTTAAGCTAATATGTCCATTTTCATAGAAGGTGGCGCCCCTATGATGGGAACCGTTTCCATCTCGGGGTCAGTTAATTCAACTACTAAGCTTATCGTAGCATCGATGTTTTCAAATGAGGATGTTATTCTTAATAATGTCCCGAGGGTTCAATCTGTAGAAGCTGATATAGAATTAATCGAAAGTGTTGGTGGGAAAGCAGAATGGGTGGGAAGTAATACCCTTTCTTTAAATGGCTCTCAAATAAATACTTATGAAATACCTCTTGAAGTGGGGAGAAAATATAGAACCGCATCTTTGCTTGCAGGTGTTTTGCTTTTTAGATTTGGAAAAGCTTCGATTCCAAAATATATTCCTGTCAATGGAATAAATAGACCAATAAACAGATTAATTAGCACTTGGAAAACTTTAGGTTTCAATGTTACTGAAGATGAAAATTATATTTTCCTGTCTAATGATGGCTCCGCCGTGGGTACCAATATTAATTTTAAGACTTTAAGTCACATAGCAACGGATAATGCAATTTTATCCTCAGTTTTTTTGTCCGGAGAGACTATTATTTCAAATGCTTTCCAGGATTATGAGATTGACGATCTTATCAATTTTTTAAATCTCATGGGATCAAGTATTGAAAAACCGGAAGCGGGAAAAATAAATATTAAAGGGACGGGGATTTTTAAAAGTGCTTCTTTTGAAGTTTGTCCTGATAAGTTGGAGATAGCTACTTTTGCGGCGCTTGCAGTTATTACTAAAGGAAATATTTCTATAAAGAATGTGAAGAGAGATTTAGTTCTTCAATTTGTTAATTTTCTTAACAAAATAGGTGCGAGGTTTGAGTTTTCTGAAAACGAACTTAGAGTTTGGCGTCACGAAGAAGATTTAATTCCTCAAAAATTAGAAACATCTCCTTCGCCCGGATTTATAACGGATTGGCAGCCTCTTGCTGTTTTAATATTAACTCAGGCTAATGGAGAAAGTATCGTTCATGACACCGTTTACGTTAATAAGTTTGGATATTGTGTAGATCTCAATAGGATGGGTGCAAAAATAGATGTGGTAAAACCTTCCGAAGTCGGTCTTGTTCCCGTAGTAAGTGACGATTCCTATGATATGGAGAAAGAAGGAGAGCCGTTTACTGTAGCTAGAATAATCGGTCCTTCGAAATTAAAGGCCGAAAGATTATCAATTGAAAATTTTAGTTACGGTCCTGTTTTAGTTCTGGCGGCTCTTTGCGCGGAAGGAAAAAGTGAGATAATTGGAGTGGAAGTTATAAGTAAATATTTTGAGGACTTTGTTCCTAAACTTATATCATTGGGGGCTAAAATATGGGAACAGTAGGGTTAATGTTAGACCTTTTACTTTTATTTTTGGCATGTTTGTTATCTCTTGTTTTATATCCCTTTTGGATAGATTTTGTGTATAAATTTCAAATGGGAGAGAGTATAAGAGAAGACGGTCCTTCAACTCATAAGAGAAAGGAAGGAACTCCGACAATGGGCGGTTTGGTATTTGTCTTATCTGTTGCTGTCATAACTTTAATTTTTAATCGTTCAAGGACACAAACTTTATTTCCGCTTTTTGTTGCCGCCTTGGCAGGATTGTTGGGTTTGTTTGAAGATTTCACTAAAGTATATAGAAAATCGGGATTGCCGGGGTTTTTTGAGTATCATTTTGGAAAAATTTTTAGGAAAAAACCGAAGAAAGTCATAAAATTTGGGATATTTAGCAAAATTTGGGGAGTTTTTAAAGAGGCTTCCCGCGTCGTCGGAAGTTCTGACTCAAGCGGTATTCAAACTTACAATAAATTTATAATACAGGGTTTAATCGCGGGGTTTGTATCTTATTGGACATATTTTAAACTTGGATGGGACTACATTTGGTTTCCTCTTTTAGGAAATGTTCATGTTGGTTTTTGGTATCCGATATTTATATTTTTCCTTTTTATAATTATATTAAACTTTGTTGCTTTTACCGATGGGTTGGACGGCTTGGCGGGAGGACTTTCTTTAATATCCTTTGTTGCTTTTTGGGTTCTTTCAAAAATTCTTGGATATAACTCATTGGCGGGGTTTTGTGCTACTTTCGTTGGGGCGTTAATCCCGTTTTTGTATTTTAATATTTTTCCTGCCAGGGTTTTTATGGGAAATGTAGGTTCCTATGTTTTAGGTGCAACTATGGCAATTTTGGCGGTTGTTCTCCATAGGGAGATAGCTTTTATTTTTATAGGTATGATGTTTTTTATTGATGGTGTTTCTAGCCCTCTCCAGCAAATTGTATATAGGTTTACCCATAAGAGACTGTTTAGAATGGCGCCGATACACCATCACTTTGAGTTGCTGGGGTGGCCTGAGACCAAAATAATGTTAAGGTTTGTACTCTTCGGTGTTTTTTTTGCCTTTGTTGGAATTTTCGTTGCTATACTTTAAGTATTATTACAAAGTTATTCATTAAATGAAAAATAAAAATAAGTGGAAGAGAAAAAGTAAAGATAATTCTTTAATTGTGATGGTTTTATCACTTTTGGGATTTGGTTTGTTGATGATAGCCGATTCTACTTCTGTTTATTCAACTAATTTATATGGTAAACCTTATAGATTTGTTCTTCTTCAAGTTGTTTGGATAATAATTGGTTTAATTTTCTTTTTTGCTTTTCATCGCTTTGATTATAGAAAACTATTCAAATTTTCACGATTTTTGTTTATCTTTAATCTCGTTGCTTTATGTTTTCTTGCTATAGCCGGAATTATGCCCTGTTCTAATTCTTTGGAATTTGCTCCGTGCGTAAATGGAGCTAACAGGTGGTTTTATTTGAACCCGTCCCCGTTGCCTCAAATTCCCTTTGTTGGGGTTTTGGGTTTTCAGCCCGGGGAGTTAGCTAAACTCACTATCATACTGTATCTATCTTTTCAGTTAAACTTAATTATGGAAAAAGAAAATTTGGGTAAAGAAAAAAAGGATCTTTTCAAAACTTATATGAAAATCTCTATTATGCTTGCCGGTTTGATTCTTTTGGAACCCAATATGTCCACTGCCGTTATCGTTTTTTTCTTGGGTACGGTAATATATTTTGTGTCAGGAGCACCCTTGAAACCTTTACTTGTGTCTATCCCTATAATCCTGTTATTAGGAGTGGTTTTTATAGTGTCTTCTCCTTATAGAATGGATAGATTGAAAGTTTTGATTTCGGGAGGTGACGACACCGAATCAAGCTACCACTCCAGACAAGCCCTGGTTGCTCTTGGATCAGGAGGTTTTTGGGGAGTTGGTTTTGGGCAGTCAAAACAAAAATATCAATATTTACCGGAAGTTGCTTCTGATTCTATATTTGCAATTATAGGAGAGGAGTTTGGTTTTATAGGTACTGTGGCTGTTATAATTGTTTATTCTATTTTGATAAGTAAGGGTTTTAAAATTGCTAAGGGGTCTGATGACCTATTGGGAAAATTATTAGCGTCCGGCATAACTTCATGGTTGGGGATTCAATTTTTGATAAATATCGCATCTATGACAAAATTAATTCCACTCACAGGTGTGCCTATTCCATTGATATCTTATGGTGGATCATCAATGCTTTTTAGTATGATAGGACTTGGAATACTGAGCAGTATTCAAAAAGTCTCTGAATTGGAATAACTTTTTTTCTGAGTTAAAATAAATCGTCTATGAAAATTGTTATTACAGGTGGTCACCACAGCTCTGCTCTTCCGGTAATAAATAAATTGAGAAAGAAAATTCCTGATGTTGAGTTTTTATGGGTAGGTCATAAATATTCTATGAAAAATGACAAAAACCCTACTCTTGAGTATTTAGAAATAACTTCTATGGGTATTCCTTTTTTTGATCTTAAAGCCGGTAAGGTCTACAAAACTTATGATTTAGGAAGACTCCTGAAAGTACCTCTGGGTTTTTTTCAAGCATTCTTTTTTTTATTAAAAAATAAACCTGATGTGATTCTTTCTTTTGGGGGGTATTTAGCTGCTCCTGTAGTCATTGCCGGTTATTTGCTCGGGATTCCATCTCTAACTCATGAGCAAACCGTAGTTGCAGGATATTCAAATATAGTTATTTCCAAATTTGCTAAAAAGGTAATGATATCGTGGAAAGAGTCGGAAAAATTTTTTCCAAGAAATAA
>DAOSPG010000001.1:3111-24069 GCA_035374605.1 bacterium | reverse complement strand
CTAAAAAGGTAATGATATCGTGGAAAGAGTCGGAAAAATTTTTTCCAAGAAATAAGGTAGTTTTTACAGGTTTGCCATTAAGGAACGCTATTTTTGAGACAAGATCAAATTCTTTTGATGTTAATAGTAACTTGCCCACTATATACATATCTGCGGGGAAAACAGGTTCCCATTTAATAAATGAAACAGTTCTTGGAATTTTGAAAGATCTTTTAACTTTTTGTAATGTTATACATCAAAGCGGGGATAACTCGGTTTATAACGATTTTGAATCTTTAAAAAAGGAGTATGGAAAGATTGAGGGCTCTTCTAAAGGAAAATATTTCTTACGAAAGTTTGTTTTAGAAGATGAAATAGGAGAGGCTTACGGAAAAGCAGATTTGGTTATATCCAGATCGGGAGCTCATTCCGTGGCTGAGTTAATAGTTTTGAAAAAGCCATGTTTGTTAATTCCGATACCTTGGGCTTCTCACAATGAACAGTTTAAAAACGCTAAGATGGCAAAAGATTTAGGTATTGCGGAAATACTTGAGCAGGAAAATCTAAGTGGAGAAATTTTAGTGAAAAAAATTAAAAGTTGCTTATCTAATTTAGATTCTTACAAATTAAAAGATGAAAATGTTTTAAAAATTTTGTTAAATGATTCGGCTAATCTTATTGCGGATGAAGTTATCAAAGTCTACAAAAAATCAAAAAAATAATAAGAGTTTTTCCGCAAATTCGGATAGAAAGATTTTTTATCAAGCTCAAAAATCTTTTCCTAATCAAAAGAGTGAAAGTCAATTGCTTCTTAAAAAAATTGAGAGTAGAAAACGTGGGGCAAGGAGCACTAAGGTAATATTCAGGAAAAAACACGGGATAATAAAAAAAGTACTACTCTTAGTTTTTGTATTAGGCTTGTGTATATTTTTGCTCTTAAAGTTTAATGTTCCCGACTATTTTAAAATATCCGCTATAACTGTTACAGGATCTCAAGGATTTGTTAACGCTGACGATGTTAAAAATTTAGTTGAAAAAAATTCAATTGGTAAGTATATATTTTTCGTCAAGGAAGATGAAATTTCAAACATTCTTCTTAGGAATTTTTTAGGTGCAAAGAAAATTTATGTAAAAAAAGACTATCCGAATTCTCTGAATGTGTTTATAGAAGAAAGAATTCCTACAGCGGTTATTTATGATAACGAAGGAAATTATTTTCTCATAGATTCGGAAGGTTACGTTTTAGGTTTAATAGAAGAAGGATTTTCTAATTTACCTGAAATAAGATATGAAGGTCCGGTTGTAGTAGGGAGTTTTCTAGAGAAAGATATAGTACCCATTAGCTTAGATATTATAAAATTTGCCGATCGTGAAAACTTAAAAATTTATGATATGAGATTTTATTCAGATTATGTTAGGTTGTACATAAGCGGAGATATAGAGGTATATATGGGTTATGGGAAGGATCATGACATTTCTTTTAGAACCATAAAAAGTTTGTTGAGAAAGTCCGCAGATGAAGGGAGAACTATAGAGAAAATAGATTTACGATATGATAAAGTGATAGTATTATATGATTAGCTTTAATGATTAGCTTTAAACTTTATGTCTAGGGAAAAAATTATTACAGGAATTGATATTGGATCAACCAAGATATCTACAGTTATTGCCTCTGTTTCGGATAATAAAGTTTCTGTTATCGGAGTATCGGGGAACGTTCCTTCAAAGGGTATTAACAAAGGAAACGTAGTTGATATTGATAGTGCGGTGGAGGCAATATCTCAAAGTGTAGAAAAAGCTGAGAGAATGGCGGGGATCTCCGTATCCAATGCTTTTGTCACTATAAATGGAAGTCATATAGAAACTTTGAACTCTCATGGTGTTGTTGCTGTAGCTCCAAATGAAAATGCTGATATTACTCGGGAAGATGTCGCCAGAGTTATTGAAGCCGCTCAAGCTGTCTCTTTACCCTCAACAAGGGAGATCATACATGTTATACCCCGTGATTTTGTGGTTAACTCCCAGGAAGGAATCAAAGATCCCGTTGGAATGTCAGGTGTTAGATTGGAGGTTGAAACAAATGTTATTCACGGATCTGCTACCGCGATGAGAAATATAATCAAATGTGTTAATAAAATTGCCGTAGATGTTGATGAACTGGTATATAGCGGACTTGCATCGGCAGAAGCAGTTCTTACCGATACCGAAAAGGAATTAGGAACTCTTTTAGTGGATATTGGAGGCGGCACCACTTCAATTATTGCTTTTTTGGATGGTAGTCCGGTACATTCTGTGGTTCTTCCGATTGGCGGCAAATTAATAACAAGTGATTTAGCAATAGGTTTAAGATCAAGATTGGAAGATGCTGAGAGAATAAAAATAAGACTGAGTAATGAGGCGTTGCTGTCAAAAACAGATACGCACAGTGAATCCGAAGATTTTGATGTTTCCGAATTTGATTTGGATGTTGAAAGAGTTCCCAGGCTTATTCTTTATAAAATAATAAATGCCAGATTAGAAGAGATTTTCAGACTGATATCTTTGGAGGTTACAAAATCGGGGCTAAATGGGAAACTTCCAGCGGGAGTGGTTATAACTGGAGGTGGGGCTTCTACAGCCGGAGCAGAAAAAAGTGCTAAAGTTAATTTAAAAATGCCTGTCAGAATAGGGCTTCCCAAGGGTGTTACAGGTTTGATAGACGAAATAAAAGGTCCCGATTCTTCAGCCGGGGTTGGTGCTGTATTGTATGGTGCAAAATTGTATCGGGGAAGTAATCTATTGTCATTTGAGGATAAAAGCGGTAGTATTGGGAAAAACATCTCTAAGATTTTTGGCAAACTAAAATCTCTTTTGCCTTAATAATTGTTTAATTTTTTATTTTATCTGCCCACGGATTAATTAAATGCAAGTAAAACCTGAAATTGAAAATTTTGCAAAAATAAAAGTTTTGGGAATAGGTGGTGCTGGTGGTAATGTTATTAATTCAATGATTGAATCCGGACAGATAACCGGTGTGGAGTTTATTGCCATAAATACTGATGCTCAGGATTTATCCGTAAATAAGGCGGTTGTGAAAGTTCCAATTGGACAGGAAATAACAAATGGTTTAGGTTCCGGAGCCAATCCTGAAATAGGCAGAAAAGCTGCAGAGGAATCTATAGATATCATTAAAGAGCATATTCAGGGCGCTGATATGGTTTTTATTACAGCCGGGATGGGTGGGGGTACAGGTACGGGAGCTTCCCCGGTGATAGCAAGAGTAGCTAAAGAATTAGGGGCTTTGACGGTGGGAGTTGTTACCAAGCCTTTTCCATTTGAAGGAACTTTAAGAATGAGAAATGCTGAAATTGGAATATCAGAACTTAAGGAAGAAGTTGATGCTCTTATAACAATTCCAAATCAACGTCTTTTAGATATAGCTGATGAAAACATGTCGATAATCGATGCGTTTAAACTTTCGGATAGTGTCTTAAACCAAGGAGTTCAGGGTATCTCCGATTTAATAATTATGCCCGGTTTGATAAATGTAGATTTTGCTGACGTGAAAACCATAATGAAGGATGCAGGAACGGCTCTTATGGGGATAGGTATTGGTACCGGTGAAAACAGGGCCGAAATAGCTGCCAAAGCCGCTATATCTTCTCCGCTTTTGGAACAGTCTGTTGAAGATGCTAAAGGAATTTTATTTAACGTTATTGGCGGTTCGGATCTTACGATGAAAGAAGTTGATAAAGCGGCGAATATAATTAGAAATATCGCGAATGGTGAAGCGAATATAATATTTGGAACTACAATAGATCAAAGATTAGCGGGGCAGGTTAAAATTACAGTAATTGCTACCGGATTTGATGTTAAACAAGAAGATTTGGGATACAATTTTGTTGAAAAAGCTCCCGCAAGGTCAGAATCAAAAAGGGAATCTACTAAAGAAGAAGAAAATAAACCTCCATCTCCCGAAGATTCAAAAGATATATTTAAACCCGAGGATTTTGATGGAAATTTTGAAAATAAATACGATATTCCTGCCTTTTTAAGAGGAAAATAATTGCGACTCTCTAATATACACTGCTTCAATTTATAATTATTTTCTGATTTTATTATTGACAGGCAGTAAAAATTTCCGATCAAAATTTTGAGATTGAAGTACTAATTTGTGCGCTTTGTGTGTGTTGAAAACCTTTGTGTTAAGGCAGCAAAGGTTTGTGACTCACGCGTTTTTTAAATATGAACTCTTATCTTTATTTTAATGAGGAAGGGGAGATAACTAAAAACGAGAATATTAATTTTTCCGAAAATGGAAGAACTATATTAGAAAAAAGGTATCTAAGAAAAAATGAGATTGGTGAAATTGAAGAAACTCCCGAGCAAATGTTTGAAAGAGTAGCTAAAGTTATTGCTGAGCCGGATGAGCCTTACCACGATTCAAAGAAAACCTTCATTGAGTTTTATAATTTAATTTCCTCAAAAAAATTTTTTCCAAACTCTCCGACTTTCACCGGAGCAGGGACTCCTATAGGACAACTATCTGCTTGCTTTGTTTTGCCGATTGCCGACGATTTAGGAAAACAAAGTGACGGAATTTTTCAAACCCTAAGAGATGCCGCTTTGATACAGCAATCCGGCGGGGGAAATGGTTTCTCATTTTCAAGACTTAGAGCAAAAGGATCCAGGATTTCAACAAGTAACGGTTTGTCTACGGGTCCTGTAGGGTTCATGGAGGCCTATGATGCCGCTTTTGGAGTTATTGCTCAGGGGGGAGTTAGAAAAGGGGCAAATATGGGAATTTTGAGAGTTGATCACCCCGATATTCGCGATTTTATAACTTGCAAATCTATTGAAGGAAGGCTTTCTAATTTTAATATCTCTGTGGCCTTAACAGATAAGTTTTTGGAAGCCGTTGAAAAAGATGAAACTTACGAACTTGTGGATCCTCACACTAAAAAGATTGTGGAAACCCCAAAAGCCCGGGAGATATTTAATCTTATTGTAGAAAATGCCTATAAAAATGGAGAACCGGGGGTTCTTTTTATTGATACTGCAAACAAGAGTAACCCTGTTCCTCATTTATACGAATTAGAGGCAACCAATCCATGTGGAGAGCAGTGGCTTGGACCGTATGAAAATTGTTGTTTAGGTTCCATTAATTTATTAGAACATATAACTGAAGATGGAAAATTAGATTGGGAGGAATTGAGAAAAACTATTATTTTGTCCACGAGATTTCTAGATAATGTAGTTACTGCCAATAAATATGTTCCTGCCGTGCCTCAATTGAAAGAAGCCGCTCTTATGAATAGAAGAATTGGTTTAGGAATCATGGGTTTAGCTGATGTTTTTTATGTTCTTGGTGTTAAATACGGAAGTGAGGAAGCTCAGGATTTAGCAGGTCAGATAATGGAGTTTATCCGTTTTCATGCTATGAGAACATCCATAGAGCTTGCTCGGGAAAGAGGTCCTTTTCCTAGCATTAGAGGAAGTATATTTGATCCTTCAAATCTTTCGTGGCAGCCTCCGAAGCCGTTAAAAGAATTTTTTTGTAATTGGGGAAGACCTTTTATTGATTGGAATGAGATATTAAATGGTATAAAACTTTATGGTATTCGTAACGCTGCCGTAACTACGGTAGCCCCCACAGGAACCATCTCTACTGTAGCCGGAGTGGAAGGTTATGGGTGTGAACCTGTTTTCGCGCTTGCCTATTATAGAAATGTTTATCAGGCTGCGGGTGATACCGGAAAAATGACTTTAACATATGTAAGCCCGTCTTTTCAGAAGGCTCTTGATGAATTAAGTATGGATGAAACAAAAAGAAAGGAAATAATTGATGAAATTATTAGAAGTGGGAGCTGTCAGCATATTAAAGATCTTCCCGATAAAATAAGAAATGTGTTCGTTGTTTCTGCTGATGTAACGCCGGAAGAGCATGTCTATATGCAGGCTTCTTTGCAAAGATTTGTTGATAATTCAATTTCAAAAACATGTAATCTTCCCCCTACTGCTACCACCGCCGATGTTGAACGAGTATATATGCTCGGGTGGAAATTAGGTTGTAAAGGATTAACTGTTTATATATCGGGGAGTAGAGAAGAGGAAGTTTTAGAGACGAAAAGTAAAAAAGAGGAAGTATCTGCTTCTAAAGGAGAAGCTGGGAAGAGTGATTCTTTAGATCAAAGCAATTTGTCCCAAAATGTACAAAAAGAGGCTTTAGGAAAAAAAGTGGAAAGTAATTTTGATTTTGGATCGGAAGCTAAATTGGGAAGACCTTATAGGTTAGAAGGTTCCACTTATAGTGTAAAGACTCCTCAAGGGAAGGCTTTTATTACTATTAACAAAGATTCGTCGGGAAGACCTTTTGAGGTTTTTATAAATGTGGGGAAAGCAGGTAGTGATGTTGCTGCCCTATCCGAAGGGGTTGGGAGATTGGTAAGTGGGTGGCTGAGGGTTCCCGGATCTTCCGATAGTACTGTAACTGAAATAATTTCTCAACTATCGGGTATAGGTGGTAGCAGATCAGTGGGGTTCGGAAAATATAAAGTAAGTTCCATTCCGGATGCGGTGGCAAAGGTTTTAGCAGAAGAGTTTGGATATTCTCTCCCTAAAAACCAAATGAACGGAGATAGTAATGGAAATTCAACAGAAAATATGTTTGAAAATTCTAACTCGGAAAACAAGAATTCCCATAATAGTGAAGGTAATAATGACTTTCTTTCCACCGGCATTATGGGAAGTGTTGATGTTTGTCCCGAATGCGGAAATTATTCTTTTGTAAAGGAAGAGGGTTGCGCAAAGTGTTATTCCTGTGGTTATTCTATTTGTTGATTGACTTTTTGCCGATTAATTTTTTAAATCCCAAACCTCTCATTAATTGACTGTTTCCTGTTTTAAGGTATATTTGTGTTAGTTGGGATTGTAAGTATGGGTAAAATATATACAAAGAAGGGGGATTTAGGATTTACCTTTCTACCGAAAATGCGTAAAAAATTATCCAAAACCGAATTTATATTTGAAATCCTGGGAACTTTTGATGAATTAGAGGTTTGTCTCGGTTTTCTTCATTCCGCCAAATTAAGTGAAGTAAGAAAAATAGCGGTAGAAGTTCAAAAGGACCTTTTAAGTTTAGGTTCAATAATATCTTCAAAAGAAAAGGTTTCCCGTGATATAAAAGAAGAATGGGGGAAGAGAATTAAGGAATTAGAGGAAGTAATAGATTATTTTGAAGCTAAAAACGACCCGCTGAAAAATTTTATCCTTCCCGGAGGATCTAGAGAAAGTAGTTTTCTTCATCTTGCACGGGTAACTTGTAGAAAACTTGAAAGAATGGTTTTTCAGTATTTAAGAAAAAATAAAGATAAGGTTTTTATAGGAAATTATCTTAATAGACTCTCCGATCTTCTTTTTGTGATGGCAAGATATTCTAACAAAAGACTTGGATTTGAAGATAAAATCTGGAAAAATAAAGAACAGTGAAAAAATACTATTTCCTTTTAGTTTTAATATTTTTGTTGGTGATATTTTTAATATATGTGCTTTTTGCAAGCGCAAGAAATACTGATAAACTTCTCAACGAAAGAAAAAGCAATGAAAACCAAGAATCGAGTATAATTACTTATTAGTTTTTTTATTTTATCTTATATGTCATTTAAATTACCTGAAAAAAAAACCATACCTGAATTTGAAGAAGATGTTTTGAGTTATTGGAAGAGTAATCATATTTTTGCTAAATCCGTGGAAAAAAACTCAGAAGATAATCTTTATGTTTTTTATGACGGTCCCCCTTTTATTTCAGGATTGCCACATTACGGACACCTGCTTGTTTCTGTGGCTAAGGATGTAATTCCTAGATTTTGGACAATGAGAGGAAAAAGAGTAGAAAGAATTTGGGGATGGGACGCTCACGGGTTGACTGTGGAAAATAGGGTGCAGGAAAAGCTGGGGATTAAAAATAGAAGAGATATTGAAAGTTATGGTTTAGATAAATTTACTCAAGCTTGCTACGATTACACTTCAAGAACTTCGGTTGAATGGGAATGGTATATAGACAGAATCGGGAGATGGGTAGATTTTAACAATCCCTACAGGACAACAGATCAAAGTTACATGGAGAGCGTTATATGGGCTTTTAAACAAATATATGATAAAGGTTTGATTTATGAGGGTGTCAGAACTTCGCTTTTTTGTCCATTATGCGGTACTCCCGTTTCTGATTTCGAAATATCTATGGATAATTCTTACCGTGAAGAAGAAGACCCGTCCATTACGGTAAAATTTAGAGTAATTTCAAAGGGACATTTTAATAATGTATTTCTTCTGGCTTGGACTACTACTCCATGGACTCTTCCGTCTAACAGGGCTTTGGTTGTTAATGAAAAGGAAGATTATGTTTCTGTTGAATCTGAAGGAGAAATGTATATTTTGGCAAAAAAAAGATTAGATTATGTTTTTCCAGGAAAAAACTACAAAATAAAAGAGGTATTCAAAGGATCTGAAATAATCGGTTTGGAATACGAACCCTTGTTTAGATTTTTTTCTTCAAAAGAAGGAGAATTCAAAGTTTATTCATATGAAAACATGGTTACCATGGAAGAGGGTACCGGGGTAGTGCACTCTGCTCCGGGCTTTGGTGAGATAGATACGGAGATGGGAAAATATTACGATCTTAGTCTGATGATGACTCTAGATGATGAGTGTAAGTTTTTGCCGGGAACAGATGAAAAAAATCCTTATGAAGGTATGTTTTATTTAGATTCAAATCCTCTAATCTTGAAAGACCTTTCTCAAAGAAATCTTTTATTTAAAAACGAGAAAATAGTTCACAGAGTTCCTTATCACGATAGGTGCAATACACTTTTGGTTCAAAAAGCGCAGAAAGCTTGGTTTATTGATATTCAGAAAATAAAGGGAGATTTGATAAAGAATAACCAGGACGTAAATTGGATTCCGGGATATGTTAAAAACGGTATTTTTGAAAAGACAATTGAACAGGCTCCCGATTGGTGTATTTCCAGAAACAGATTTTGGGCTACTCCTATGCCTGTTTGGGAATCGAATGATGGTGATAGATTAGTTTTTTCATCTATTGAGGAGATAGAGAAAATGTCAGGGCAAAAAGTTAAAGATCTTCATAGGCCCTATATTGATGAAATTGTTATAAAAAAAGATGGAAAAGAATATAAAAGAAGACCTGAAGTTTTGGATTCTTGGATGGAAGCAGGGTCTATGTCTTTTGCTCAAATTCACTACCCTTTTGAAAATCAGGAAAAATTTGAAAAGAATTATCCCGGTGATTTTATTGTTGAATACAAAGGGCAAGTGAGAGCCTGGTTTCAAAGAATGCACATAATCTCCACGCTACTTTTTGATTCCCGATGTTTTAATAATGTAGTAGTAACGGGGGTTCTTGCCGGAACTGACGGCAGAAAAATGAGTAAAACATATAAAAATTACCCGGACTCAAAAGACATGATTAATAAATATGGAGGAGACGCGTTGAGACTTTATTTTATGGGATCTCCTTTAATGCTGGGGGAAAATACTAATTTTGATGAATCAGAGGTAAAAAATAAATTGAGAAATGTGTTGAATCCTTTGTGGAACTCGGCCGTATTTTTTTTAACCTACGCTCAAGCTAATAATTGGGACGAAAAAGACATTAGTGAATCAGACAACATTTTAGACAAGTGGGTTTTGATAAGATTAAATGAAGTTATTAAAGATATATCTGATAGTTTATCTTCTTATAATGTTCCTTCTGCAGTAAAATCCCTGGAGGAGTTTGTAGACGATCTGTCTCGTTGGTACGTCAGGAGATCCAGAGATAGGATTTTCCGTGGAGATAGAGAAGCTTTATCTACTTTATACAAGGTTTTAATGGAGTTTTCTAAGGCCTCAGCGCCTATAATACCCTTTATATCAGAAAATATTTATAGATTTTTAGTAAAAGCTAAAGAAAATGATTTAAAGTCGGTTCACTTATGTGATTATCCCCATTTTGAAGACCAAACGCTTCCTTATTCGGAAGAAATATTGAAAAATATGAAAAAAGCTCGTGAAATTGCCAGTCAGGTTCTTTCTATAAGAGTTGAAAAAGGAATACCTGTGAGACAAGTTTTAAATTCTATTGCAATATTAGAAAAAGATGAAATTCCCGAAGATTATATGAAACTAGTTTTGGAAGAAGTTAATGTAAAAAATGTTGAAATTGTTTCTTCTCTTGATGAGAAAGAGTCGTGGGATCAGGATTTATCCGGTTCTGTAAAGCTGGATACTAAAATTACCCCCGATCTTGTAAAGGAAGGGAAGTTAAGAGAGTTTATAAGAGAAGTTCAAGATCTTAGAAAAGAGGCAGGTCTTTCGGTTTTGGATAAGATAAATTTAACTTATAAGAAAGACCCTGATTTGGAGGACATTGTAAGTACTTTTTACGATGTTATAAAAGAAAAGCTTTTAGCAGAGGAAATTATTGCAGGAGAGGAAACAAGAATAGATAAGGTATAATTGTGGTATATTTTAACTAATGCAAGACTTAATCATTTCTATTAACAATAATATACTTAGGATATCTCTCATTGATAAGGATGCAGTTCTTAAGAGTGCCGTAATGGAAGTTTCGCAGGATATTGTCAACGACTCCAGAATATTAGATCCCCAAGGTTTGAGTTTGATAATCGGAGATTTGATTCCCACTTTAACGCCTTTAAAGACTAATAAACTAAGACTTAATTTTATCTTACAGCCGCAAGATGTATTTTTAAGGTTTGTTACCATCTCAAAAGGAAATGTAAATATCGGAGATCAGATAATTTCTGAGATTAAAGTTAAAGAACCGGATATTTTATTGGATGATTTATATTTTTCGTATAGAAAATTGGCTCCTTTTGTCTATCAATTTGTGGGAGTTGAGAAAAAAGTTCTAAATAGTTTTTTAGAAATTTCAAATATTTTGGGTATTGGTTTAAGAAGCGTTGTACCGTGGGTATTGGTTCTTCCTAAATATGAAGGAATAAACGATCCCGCTGTTTTTGTTGCTGATGTGGATGGAGATCAGATAATAGCGTTGTCAGAACTAAATGGGATATTCTTTTCAGGAGTGTACAAAGACAAAAAGACGACAAAAGAATTATCATCTTTGATAAAAGATCTATCATTTTACAAAAAATCTACTCCTATCAAATATATATTTACTCTTAATTGTGAGTCATTTGAAGTTCCCGGTTATGAGATTAAAATTGTAGAAAGTCCCAAATTTAGTGATGGTTCAAGAGCTCCTGCTGGAATGGAAATAAATACTATTGTTAATTTTCTTATAGATTCAGATCCATTAATTTTGGAAGGTCAGTCAAATCTCCTTAACATGCTACCGTTACCTGTAGAAAAGAAAAATACCCCTTTAGTTGTTGTGGGGTCAGTAGTTGGGGCTCTTTTATTGTTGGCGGGGGTTTATTTTGGTGTTAGAAGCTTAGGAAACAATAATTTAGTTGATACCACACAGTTGGCTCAGCAAGAAGATCAAATGCACGTTCAGGAAGAAAATGCCCAGGTCTTAAGTGAATCTGTTGAAGAGGGCAGTACGGAAAACAATGATAATAAAGAAAACGATCCAAACATAAAGGTGCAAAAGGGAAATTTGAAAATCAGAATTGAAAATGGTGCGGGGATAAACGGTCTTGCCGCTAGAACAAAAGAGTTTTTACAAGAGCTTGGTTATACTATTCTTACAATAGATACAGCTGACGAAAGAACGGAACCGACAATTTTGCAGTTTAAAAAAGATGCGCTAAATACATATAAAGATTTGATTGTTGAGGATATAAAAGAAAAGTTTCCAAATATAGAGGTTAAGGATGATTTACCTGAAGATAGTGATTACGATTTATTAATGATCTTAGGTACAAGCTCCGAATTTTAAACCCGAACTATTGCTCAATTCCTGAGATTAGTGTAATATCCTTATGTTTAATATGGAAAAATATGCAGTAATAAAATTAGGTTCAAAACAATACCTCGTGCACGAAGGTGACGAAATTGAGTTGGAGAGGCAAAAAAGTCCTCTCAAGATAGATGTTTTGTTGTACGCCGATGAATCGGATGTGCTTATTGGAAATCCTTATTTATCCGCTGTTTCCGTTAAAACCTCTGTTTTGGAAGAAAAGCTTGGAAAAAAAGTTAGGGTTGCAAGATTTAAGAAAAAATCCAGATACGATAAAGTCAAAGGTCATAGACAGCCTATTAGTGTTGTAAAGATAGATAAGATCAGTAATTCTGAAAAGAAAGAAGAGGATAAGGAAAAAACTATAAAAAAAGATGTTAAAACTTCTGCAAAAAAAGTTGAAAAGAGTAATGAAAAGAAAAAAACAACAGTTTCTTCTACTAAGGTTTCTTCTAAAGTCCCATCTGGAAATAGTAGGGGAGAGAAGAAACCGGCAAGAAAAAAAAGTACCGGTAAAAATTTAAAAAAGGAGAAATAAGACATGGCACATACAAAAGCAGGAGGTTCAAAAGCAGGTCAGGGTGGAAATGTTTCCGGCAAAAGACTTGGAATTAAAGTTTATGGCGGTTCTCCAATTAAAAAAGGCCAAATAATCTTAAGACAACGGGGAAGAGAAGTTGTTCCGGGAGAGAATGTTTATATGGGGAGGGATTTCACATTGCATTCAAAAACGGATGGTTTGGTGGAGTTTTCCTGGGAAAATAAAAAAAAGAAGAAGGTAAATGTAATCGCTAAAGATCAGGAAAAGAAGAAGGTAAAGAGTAAAGAATAAGTTTAGGGTCTTGGTAATTAACCCGTTCAACTATTCTAATATTTTTTATAGGGTAGTAAACAAAAACGGCTCTTCCTATTATCATGTCCTTTTTAATATACCCCCAATCTCTTGAATCTGTGCTTTTCTCTCTGTTATCACCTAAAACCACAAAAGAATTTTCCGGTATAGTATATTCAAAGCCTTCTTCCAGTATTCTTCCTCCTTTTGTATACATTCCTTCTGAAAGGTAATCTTCTTGTAATTTATTTCCGTTTACATAAATAGCACCATTTGTGATTTGAAATTTTTCTTTTGAAAGTCCAATTACTCTTTTTATTAGCAACCTGTTATTTTCAAATGGGTTTTTAAACACTACTACATCCCCGCGCTTTAAATTTGAAAAATTTACTGATATTTTTTCGGCTAGCAACTGCTCTCCGTTCTGGAAACCGGGAGTCATTGATTCCCCCGTAACTTCAAATAACTGACCGACAAAAAAATAAATTATTAAAAAAACCGATGAAAAAATCACTAAAGTTAGAACGTAGTCGGTGATGATGGTCTTTATCTTTTTATTTCGCATAATCAATAATCTTATTCCAGAAAAATTGAGACTACAAGATGTAGTAAAATATATTTACCTTTTATTTCCGGGGCTCATAGCTCAGTTGGTTAGAGCGTTGCATTCACATTGCAAAGGTCTCAGGTTCGAATCCTGATGAGCCCACCAAATCAAAGTTAGTTAAAGAAATAATCCTGCAAAAGATTCCACAATTCTGTGTATCCCCCATCGTATCCAAGTGCCCATATCCCGACTCCTCCTAAATTGTACTCATTTATCAAATCGTATTTGTACTTAAGTGACTCTGCATTTTCATAATAAACCGTTCTTAGGGAATTAGTTCTAGGGCTTGTATATGTGAAATAAGGCGATTTTCCCTCCTCGTTCCATTTTATTTGAGGTGCAACCTCTATTATTGTGGATAAAACATCCTCGTAAGATTGCGCTTCGGAAAAGCCATTTTCATCAGATCCTTCAACCCTTTTAGCATATTCAGAATCATCTTCAACAACCCAATTATACCCGTAATAAGGAACACCTAAAATTATTTTATTTGGCGATATTTTGGTAAGGAAATCATTTATTGTTTCTTTAACATCAGACCCGGGACCTTCTATTGGTGATACGGGTCCTATTTCTTCAGATGTAGGTCGATGGTAATCATAGGCCATTATAAAAATTCCATCTGCAGATCGGCCTAGATTTTCTAAATCAGAGCTCACCCGTTTTTGAGTTGCAGAATCTCCGAAAGCAGAAACTACAAGATAGCTATCTCCGTATTCTTCGTCCAGTTTTTTATTTATATATTCAACAAATTCAGAAAATTTTACTGCTATTTCTTCTTCAACACCTTCAGCGTGTTCAAAATTAAGATTTACATCTCTAATTCCTTTACTATCCAATTCAATTTTTAAATTTCTAATTAGTTTATCCCAGCATTCTTTGCAATTTAAAAATTTATCGTTCTCCTCATCATCATGGGCAATAATAGTTAGCGAGAATCTCACATTATCTTCCTTACACTTTTTTATAAGATTATTTAGATCTTCATTATTTTTCCAGTTTTCGTAACCGGGTTCTGTCACCATATTTCCTCCTCCCCCCTCTATTTCAGTAACAAAGTTTCCATCCCCATCAAGATACAAGCCAAAATATGCTATATCGGTTAGTTTGTCCAATTGCAGATAATCAATTTTATTTAGATTCCAGTAAGGAAGATATCCATAAACTATTTTCTTTGGCTGTACTTTTTCCTCTGAAAAGAAAGAAAAAATACTGGATTTTTCTGAAAGGGGTGAAAGTTTCTTAAAATCGTTATTAGTCTTGTTTTTGTTGACAAGATTTAGTCCGATATAAAGTAGAAGAGCAAAAGTAAAAATGCCGATAGTAATTTTTAATTTTTTATTCATCAATACTAAATTGTACACGATAAAATTTTAAGCGTCATAATAAGTTAAAAATGATAAAATTTACCCATCTATGGATAAATTGAAAAAAAAGCCGCGATCTTTTATCAAGTTTGTTGTGATCTTGCTTTTTATCTTTGTAGCCCTTCTTGTCTATAAGAAGTTTTTTAAAAAAGAGAAGGAAGAAATAAGAAACGGGGATTTAACCTTTGTTTTTAATGCTGAAGAAGGATGGGATGATAGTGAACCTTGCACAGTTGTTCAAAATATCCAGTACGTTTATTACACCGGAAACGATCCGCTTTGGAAAGAAAATAATAAATTCGGGCTTTATATTTATGCCGAAAATAAAAGTTTCTTTGAGATAGCGCAAAATCTGGTGAATTCAAATGGCGGGGAGTGGGGATACGTTTTAATTCCGTATAACGTAAAAGATTATGACGAAGGGAAATGGGGTAGGGTTTTTGATCAGTTGATAGAAAAGAAAATGATTCCTATTATTCAACTTTGGAATGTGGATATTGCTGATTATCAGGAACAAACAAGAAAAGCGGCGGAATTTTTAAATACTTTTATTTGGCCTATAAAATATAGATACATAAGTGTTTATAATGAGCCAAATGATAGTGAGTTTTGGAATGGTAAGGCCGACCCCTATGAATATGCGGAAGTCTTGGATTATACAATAAGAGTTTTTAAGGAAGTTAATCCTGATTTTTACATGCTTAATGGAGCTTTTAATGTAAGCGCTTCTGCTAACGGTAATAGTTTTGATTCTTTTGAATTTATGAGAAAAATGAATGAAAGAGTACCGGGGATTTTTGATAAACTTGATGGTTGGGCGTCCCATCCTTATCCTCAGCCCAATTTTTCAGGAAGTCCCTACGATAAGGGAAGGTGGAGTATCCGGGCTTATGAAGATGAACTAAATTTTTTGGAAAAAGAAATTAAAATTAATAAAGAACTTCCTGTTTTTATAACCGAAACAGGATGGGCTCACGCCGAAGGAGAAAATTATAATAGTTCTTACTTACCTGTGGAAAAAATTGCTGAGTATTTTAAGATTGCCTTTGAGGAAGTATGGTTAAAAGATGATAGGGTGAGAGCAGTAATCCCTTTTACTATTAGATATGATCCTCCTTATGATCATTTTTCGTGGATAAATAAGGATAAAGTTCCTTATTTGCATTATGAGACTGTGAAGAAAATTAAAAAAATTAAAGGAAAACCTCCCGCCCTATCTTTAGGAGACGTAGATATTTATAATTGCTCACAAGAAGAAGATAAGTAAAAGATAGATATGATTTTAAATTTTAAATCTAATACTACAACAAAAGTTGCCGCTAACACCATCTATCAAGTGATCGGAAAGGTAATCAGCATGTCAATAACGATGTTGGCTGTAATTATAATAACTCGTACTTATGGAAGAGAAGATTATGGAGCTTTTAGTTTAATGCAGTCCTGGCCCGCGCTTTTTTTCGTTATAGTAGATTTTGGAATAAATGCTGTTGCGGCTAGAGAACTTTCTAGGGATTGGAGTAAAGCTAACAAATATCTTGGAAATATTTTAGTAATAAGATTTTTATTTTCACTTCTTATTGTTGTGTTTTTATCTATAGTGTTGAGTTTTTTTCCTTATTCTTTAGAGCTGAAAAATGGTATAAGATTAGGTTTACTCATTCTTGTTACTCAATCTCTTTATTCTACTACCAACATATTTTTTCAGGTTAAATTAAAGTATGACTTATCAACCATTGCTTATATTTGCGGATATATTGTCATTTTCCTTTTAATTATAATTCTTTCCGGACTGAAAATAGATATAATGTGGGTTAATTTCTCCTATGTTGTAGGTGGCGTTATAACCTTTATTCTTAGTTTGTTATTTCTTAAAAAATTAGGCGTTGTTCCTATATTTTCTTTTGACAAAAACCTTTTTAAGTATTTAATAACTTCTTCTCTTCCCATCGGGATAATGTTTATATTTAGTCAAATGAGTTTTAAAGAAGATGCTTTGATGCTTTCAATTTTGAAACTTCCTTCTTCATACGAATTAAGCAATACTGAAAGTGTAGCTATTTATTCCTTGGCTTATAAAGTTTTTGAGGTTTTACTTGTTTTGCCCACTTTTTTTATGAACTCGGTTTATCCTGTGTTAGTGTTGGATATGGAAAAAGGAGAATCAATTTTAAAAAAAACTTTTTCCAAAGTTATCCGTTTTTCTCTTTTTTCCGGTGTTCTTGTCGGATTATTGGGTATAATTTTTGCTCCGTTAGCAATAAGAATACTTGGAGGAGAGGGTTTTAATCAATCAATCGATGTTTTGAAAATTCTTTCGGGGGGTATTTTTATTTTTTATTTAACTTCTCCTATTTCCTGGTTAATAATGACCTTGGGGTATCAAAAGTATCTTCCTTGGATATACTTTGTAAGTTTCTCTTTTAATATGATTCTTAATTTAATTTTTATTCCAAAATATTCTTTCTACGGAGCTTCCTGGATAACTATTGCTTCGGAGTTTATTGTGTTAATACTTCTTTTGATCTTTGCCCGAAAATCATGGAGGTTTAGATATGCTAAATCTTAGTTTTTATACCACTTTGCTATTGTTAAGTCTTAATCAACTTGTTTCTGTCACTAAAAGTGAAGGTTTGAACATTTATCTTTTTGATATCGCAATTGTACTTTTTTCCCTTTTTGGGGTTGTGTACTTTACCGTTGTAAAAAAATCTTTCAAAATACCAAAAAATTCTTTTCTTTTTATAATTTTTTCAATTTTTGCTCTGGCTTCCCTAATTTTTTCTTTCTCCGCGATGGAATTATCCGAAAAAGATTCACTAATCAGCGCTTTTTATTTTTTTAGGTTTTTCTCTTATCTTCTTGCCGGAATCGTTGTATTTAATATGGTGAATCAGAATTTAATAACAAAGGAAAAAGTTTTCAATGCCTTTGTTTATAGTGGTGTATTACTTTCTATTGCAGGATTTATACAACTTCTAGTATTACCCGACTTTACGGTTTTAGATCCCGAACTTGGATGGGACCCCCACAAAAATCGCTTGGCATCAACTTTTTTTGATCCTAATTTTGTCGGTGCTTACTTTGTGGTTTGTTTGGTTTTACTTTTAGAAAAATTTTTTCCGCAGAAAAAATATAATTTAAAGCGTAAAGAGGAAAAAAATAAGGTAGAAAAAACCGGCGAATCAACCGGAATAAAGAAAATTGACATTGCCGCTTTTTTAGTTACACTTATCGCCCTGGCTCTGACTTTTTCCAGAAGTGCGTGGGGGATGTTCGGGGTTGCAGTTCTATTATATGGAGTTTTCAGATCTAAAATTTTGTTAGTCGGAGCTTTTTTTGTGGTTTTTTTGGCCTATTTTGCCGTTCCTAGGGTTCAAACCAGAATATCGGGTATTACAGACCCTGCTGATTCAGCAAGTCTTAGATTGGTTTCTTGGAGAAACGCTTTAGAAATAATCAGAGATAATTTTTGGACCGGGGTAGGGTTTAATTCTTATCGTTATGCTCAGGAGAAATATGGATTTTTGGAAGTTGGTGAGGAGAATATTCATGGTGGTACGGGTTCGGATTCAAGTCTTCTCTTTGTTTTTGCCACCACAGGAATTTTTGGTTTTTTATCCTATTTTTTAGCATTAATCTTTCCTTTTATAGACGCTTTTGTGAAAAAGAAAACGCTTAGTTTAATAACTGTTTCTCTTGTATTAGCTTTTTTACTGGAATCACAGTTTATAAATAGTTTATTTTATCCGCAAATTATGTTTTTAGTTTTTTGTATTTTATTTATTGACTTTTTGAGTATTTAACAGTTATTTCTTCCGAAGATTTATTTCCCGCTAAATCCGTTGCTTCAATTTTTATCTTTACATCTCCTTCATCAACAGATAATAGGTAGGTAAATGATAAATCTGAATTTTGAATTGCATTTTTCTCGTTTATTGTAATTGTGGCTTTTTCGTTTATTTTTCCTTCTATCTCTATTCTTTTATTTAGATTTTTTATTGTTTCTCCATCTTCAGGGCTTTCTATTGTTATTTTAGGAGGTTCTTTATCGTAGTTTATTATGAGAAATTCGGAGTTATCACTTTCGTTTCCCTTATCGTCATAAGATTTTGCAAAAATTGTGTTAGTTCCGGAGTTTAGTTGTATATCCGGAAAGGTAAATATACCGTCATTTCCTGCAGTTGTAGAGGCCCTTTCCGGTCCGTTTACAAATATTTTTATTGTAGCTCCGGGGAGAGCTTTTCCTGAAAGCGTTATTTTATCTTTATTTGTTGCTCTCGGTGCATCAACAAAAACCGGTGGCATCGGTTTTGGAGTTGGGATGTAGCCCGGATCATTTCTATGTTTTGAAAAATATCCGAATAAAGAACCTATCTGTGGTGCAAAGACAAAAAAACCAAGTATACCAAGGGTTAATACTATTAAAATTGCTAAAACCCTTTTTCTCAAGGTTTCTTTTAGTTCTTCTTCGGACGCCCTTTTGCTGGTTTTTATTTGACTTTTTGCCATTATAAGTTTCTAAATTAAATTTCGGCGATTAAATTATTTCTTCTTTTATAAATCTAATTAATTCGTCTTTAATGTTAGGTTTTTGTATCGCAAATTTCAACGTCGCTTGAGTAAATTTTAAGGGGTCTCCTGTTGTTAACCACTCTCCCTCTATTGGATTGGCTATTATTTTTTCTCCTTTTTTTGCTAAATTATTTAAAATATCTGCCAGCCATAATTCGTTTCCTCTTCCAAGAATTCTTTTTTCCGCTTCTTTTACAACATCGTATGATAAGACAAATCTTCCGAATTGAGCCATTTGCGATGGGGCTTCTTCTATTGAAGGTTTTTCGATTAGTTTTGATATTTCGTATTTACTTTCAGGATTCTCTTTGTAGGCAACGATGCCGTATTTTGAAACTTCTTCTAGCGGTACCTCCTGGACGGCGATTACCGCTTTAGGATTTTCTTTTTCAAAAACATCTATGAGTTGCTTGGTAACAGGAGTGTCTGAAATAGTTAAATCATCTCCAAACATATAAACAAAACTTTCGTCTTCTTTTAAAAATTTTTTAGCTGCTATGATAGGGGAGCCATTTCCATACGGTAAATCTTTATCCTGTGGTTTAAATTTCATTTTCGCCATTTTTGTAATGTTTTTTATTTCTTCCGCAAGTTCCGGTTTGTCGTTTTCTATTAATGTTTTTTCCAATTTCTTATCACGTGAAAAATAATTGTTGAATGTTTTAAATCCCGGTCTTGTAATTACAATTATTTCCTTTATACCTGAATCAACGAGTTCTTCTACTAAGTATTGAATTATGGGAGTGTCTAATATCGGGAGCATTTCCTTTGGAATGCTTTTTGTAGCGGGGAGAAATCTTGTTCCTAATCCTGCAGCTGCTATTACGGCTTTTTTTATTCTCATAAAAGTTATTTTATCAAATTTTTGGGATTTTATTTTGTGATTTTGAAAAATTGAAAAAAAATGGGATAGGTTTTTTTATTTTGAAAAAATCCTATCCCTATGATTTTTAGAAAATAGTTATCAGTATGATAGCTATTGTAAAAATCATCGCAAAAATAAAGATCCAAGCGACCAGGTAACTTTCGGGTGGAAGACCATCCGGTGTCTGGTCATCCGATGATTTCGGTAATTCCTTACCTTCTTTCTCATCACCTATTCCCTTCTTTTTCATCGCGTTATCCTTTCTTTTATCGTTTTCTCTGCATTTTACTACGACTACTGGGTGATCGTTTGGTAGCTTGAGGAAGATTTTTCTTTTCTTCTTCCTTTGCTGCCACCCAGAAAAACGTGCCTAGGGCCACTTGGACCACTGCCAAAAAAACACCGGCCTCCATTTCCCCCATTTGATCGAAACGCAGTACCGTTAGCACTGCGAGCAAATAAAAGACGAAAGCCATTACTGCCCCTCCTGTTGAGTTTTTCTTTTTCATTATCTCTCTCCTTCTTATTTTTATCTTGGTTAATTTTACCACAGACATTATACCCCATAGTAGGAAATAAGTCCAGCTAAAGTTTTAGAGATATTTATGGATAAAAACACTTGGAGCCGAAGGTGGGAATCGAACCCACAACCTAGTGTTTACGATACACTTGCTCTACCATTGAGCCACTTCGGCAAATTATTATGCGCAAATCAGTATCTAATGCACTTGATTTTTGGTTTGCATTAATTTTAGTAAGTTACTGTATTCTACAAATTATGTTTAAAAAAAGCCACTTTACTGTTTAGCG
>DAOSPG010000001.1:1503-3011 GCA_035374605.1 bacterium | reverse complement strand
TAAGTTACTGTATTCTACAAATTATGTTTAAAAAAAGCCACTTTACTGTTTAGCGTTTTAATTTTTTAATTGCAACAAATGCGTTTCTAAATTAGACTATACCTAATGCTTGTAGACATATTAAATAAATTTCTGATTATTTTTATTCTTGTCGTTCCTAATTTATATCTTTTAATCATATTTTTTAGATTCAAGAAACGTTTCAGAGAAGACTTTTTTCTAATAATTTTTCTATTTCTTCTTAGTGTAATTTTTTTAAATAAACTTTTGTTTAAGGGACAGACACTTTCTGCTCAGGATTTTAACAACATTCAGATTCCATTTTTCCATTTTTTCCGGGAATCAATTTTGACCTATAAAGAACCTCCCGTTTGGAATAGTAGGTTTGGGGGTGGTTTTGATGCTTTTTCAAATCCAATTTCTGCTTATTTTTCGCCTTTTAATTTTGTTTTTCTGATATTCAAAGACGTTTATACTGCTTCTAATATCTTTATTCTTTTCCAGCTATTTTTGACATCGCTTTTTTCTTTTATATTTTTTAGAGAATTGCGTTTCAATAAAGCTGTATCTTTTTTTGGCGCTGTTGTTTTCACATTCAATGGCTTTGTTACAATGCGGTTGTCGCCTGGGGTTGGAATAGAGTATTTATATTCCTATAAATGGATCCCTTTGATAATGGCATTTACTTTTCTTTATTTTAAAAACCATCGTCCTTTTGATCTTGTACTTTTATCTTTGTCTTTTGCATTATCTTTTGAGGGAAATTTGAACATTGTTATTTCAATGTGGTTCTTCTGGTTTCTACTGGTGGGGTTTGTTTATGGAAAAGATGCCGTTAAAAACATAAAAAAACTTATTTTTGTTCCCGTTTTATCTTTTTTTATTTTTGCTATTAAGATTTTACCCTTTTTATATCTAATGAAAACGAGCACAGGTAGGATATCCAAAAATGTAGGTGAGGGATGGAGGATTAACAACAAAATAGAAATAGGGGAGTTTTGGAGTTATTTTCCTCCTTTCAGACATTTGTTCGGTGCGGCGGTTTTTACACCCGGATTAATTGCATCCATTTTCTTTTTCCTATGTTTAATAGTTTTGTTAGTTCGGATTTTTACTAAAAAGAAAATAGACAAAATTTTTATTTTCTTTCTTCTTTCTATTTTTATAGGTTTTATTCTTGTTACTTATAATCCCCTTTCAGATTTTTTATTTAAATTACCATTGTTTAATAGATTAACTATTGTTCCGGCCTTTATGGTTTTAATTTTTGTTCCTACATATATTATGAGTGTTTATGGTTTAGACATGTTTGTGAAATTTTTAATGAAAAAAGTGAATATCAAAAATAAAAGTTTCGTTGATTTGTTTGGGAAGTTTGTTGTCTTAGGAATTTCCTGTCTTGTTTTTCTGGAAATTTTAATTGGTCCGTCTACATTTGGAAATAACACTTATAGTTTTAATTTTGCAAAAATGGATAGGGACGAGGTTTATGCAATTCCTCCATACAA
>DAOSPG010000001.1:0-1403 GCA_035374605.1 bacterium | reverse complement strand
AGATTATAGCCATCTTCCGACAGCACCTTCATCTATTTTTGCGGCAGTTTTATCAGGGCCTATTAGGAAAACAATATTGTTGAATATCGATCCGCCCGTATAGACGTTAACAAGTTCCCATCCTTCTGCTATTTCCTTGTCGCTGATAAAAATACTTTTAGGGTTTATGTAATCGGGTAAAAGTGATTTTATCCTTGAATTTTCCTTTCTCAATTCTTCAGCATAAGATGGGTAAGGTTCTCTGGTTTTTGTTTGTAAATTGTATTTTTCGTGTGTAGTTTGTATTTTTGATTCTCCTTTAAAATCCACCCAATCCTCTTTTTTTGCAACGTACCTTTTTTCCACGATTAGATTTCCATCTAAGACCTTTACCGCGTAAAAGTCTTCAGTATCGGAAGGAAGGATTATGTTTTCGGATTCACAAGTTTCAATATTTATTTTTCTCACGCCCGTGGCTTGATTCATTTCTCCCGGTCTCATAGCATACCCATCTAGAAAGAGATTTGTAACTAGCTCGTGATCGTTTATCCATAAAAAATCTCCAGAAAAACTACATTCAGTTTCCTTTCCATCAGCCACAGAAAATACTCTAGTAAGACCAATTGCGCCTGTTCCCATTTCCAGTAAAATATATTTTCCATCCGGAGACCAGTAGACGTTGCGTTGACTGAAAGAGGCAGACTCTATTTTTCCTGTTGTTCCGGTTTCAATATTAAAAATGTAGATGTTATTGTCGCATTGGGAGGTATTGACTGTTTCTGAACACGTTTTCAAATAAGCTATGTTTTTCTTATCTTCGGAAGATGAAAAAGCTGCTACATCTTCTAGCAATAATGTTCTTTTTAAATCTATGGGATTTATTGTGTAAAGTTCTCCATTTTTTGTAAGTAGCAGTATTTTGGAATTAGCCACTTTTTGAGGAACTTTTTCTTTATCTCCGTCTCTATCTATATCTACTTCAACAAACGCTTCGTCCGGGCTTGGTTGTACCGGTTGTGTTTCTTCTTTTACTTCAAATTCTGCGGGTGGTTGTTGTTTTTGTTTTGAATCAAAAAAAACTAAAATTATCAAAATTAAGACTGCTACTATAGCCACAATCCCTAAAATTAAGTTTTTGTTTACCTTTTTTCCCGAGCTGCTCTTCTTTTGTGTGATTTCGTTTGTTGTTAATTCAGGATTTTTCGTACTCATATTTAGAAGTATAGATTAAAAGTTTTGAAAAAGAAAGAACCGTTTGTAGATTTGCTGAATTATTCATACAAACGGTTCTGAAAGTTGTTGTCTTTAAGTTTATCTCTTAACTTTGGTAAGAAATATTCTTGAAGCCAGATATCTCCCGGGTCCACTTTTCCATCCAGGACTTGGTAATGTCCAAGCACGTTCTCGATTGGAATGTTGTATTG